>JAZFSN010000143.1:0-2698 GCA_036446195.1 Thermodesulfovibrionia bacterium
TTCGGAACCCTCTAACGGCGAAATCCTTGTGAAGGTAAAGGCTGCACTTACATGCGGCACAGACCTGAAGGCATTCAAAAGGGGGCATCCCGTAATACCAATGCCAACTGTTTTCGGCCATGAGTTTTCAGGCATTGTGGAAAAAGTCGGCAGGGGGGTCAGAAAATTTTCCCGGGGAATGGAAATAATGGCAGTTCACAGCGCCCCGTGCGCGCAATGTCATTTCTGCAAAAAAAGGCGGTACAATCTCTGTGAAAATATAATGAGGACTAAAGTCCTTGGCGCCTTTGCAGAGTATATCCTGTTGCCAAAACATATAGTTAAACATAATGTCTTTATAAAACCCAAAAAACTTTCTTTTGAAGAAGCAGCTTTTTTAGAACCCCTTTCCTGTGTAATTCACAGCATTAATTCTGTTGATATATCCAGAGGCGATACTGCTTTAATCATTGGCGCCGGCCCTGTTGGACTGCTTCATTTAATGCTTTTAAAAACAATGGGAGTAAAAGTAATTATTATTGAAAAAGAAAAAGAGCGTCTTAAAAAAGCATTTGAAGAAAAAGCAGATATTGTAATTGACGCAAAAAAGAAAAATATTGGTAAAAAAATAAAGGCTTTTACAAAAACTGCCGGCGCTGATGTTGTCTTTGAATGCACCGGGCTACCTGAAGTATGGGAGGAGTCTGTTGTGTTTGTCCGCAGGGGAGGCACGGTTATACTATTTGGAGGGTGTAGAGAAGGCACAAGAGTTTCCTATGATGCCGGGAGAATTCACTATGACGAGATAACATTAAAAGGGGTCTTCCATTATAAACCCTCTGACGTATCACAGGCATTTAAACTCCTCTCCAGCAGAAAAATAAAGACAAATGGATTGATTTCAGGCAGATATCCTCTAAATAAGCTTAAAACGGCATTTGAGAGGCTGGCAAAGGGAGAAGGAATAAAATATGCGATTATTCCATAAAATTATAGATGAACACAGAATGAACTACCCCGCAGTCCCGATGAGTCGGGACGAGGTATCACGTCATACCCGTGGAAACGGGTATCCAGAGAGCAAACAGTCTGGATTCCCGATCGGGGTCGGGAATGACGGACTTTGGGAGAATTTTATATTATGCGCAATTTTATAAGTCGTCATGTATAGCACAGATAAAGACAATCAGCGATCATCGGCGTATAAAATGAAGGTTGCCAGGCTATACAGTTTTGAAGATATACGTATTGAGGAAATGCCGATTCCTGACATAGGTGATGGGGATGCGCTTGTCAGGGTAAAGGCATGCGGCATATGCTCCGGTGATGTCATGCCGTGGTACATAGAAAAAAAAGCACCTCTTGTCTTAGGACACGAAGCAGTAGGTGAAATAGTAGAGTTAGGCAAAGAAGTTCGGGGAGAAGATAAAAAGGTTGGCGACAGGGTTTTTTTTCACCACCATGCCCCGTGTTTTATCTGCAGATATTGTAAAAGGGGTGATTATGTTCAGTGCAGTACATGGAAGAAGTCTAAGATAATCCCGGGTGGTATCTCAGAATATGTGCTTATTCCAGAGGTAAATTTAAAGGGTGATACACTGCTGCTTTCGGAAAGAATGTCATTTGAACAGGCTACGCTGATTGAGCCGCTTGCCTGTGTTGTAAAGGGGCTGAAAAGGGCTAAAATCAGGGAGGGAGATACAGTACTTGTAATTGGCCTTGGCATCATGGGTCAGCTGCACATTGTGCTTGCTAAAAAATATGGCGCCAAAAAAATAATCGGGGCTGACCGGGTGAATTACAGGCTTGAACATGCAAAAGAATCAGGGGCTAATGAAGTTATTGATGTATCAGGCGTTGAGCTTATGGATGGCGTTTACAGAGCGACCAATGGAGATATGGCTGACATTGTAGTTGTAGGGCCGGGAAATATTGAGGCAATGTCTCTTGGTATTAGCTGTGCCGGCAGGGGAGGAAGCGTGCTTTTTTTTACGCCGGCAAGACCGGGAGATGTGCTTCAGTTAAGGCCCGATGACATATATTTCAGGGACATAAATATCATAACCAGTTATTCCTGCGGACCTGATGATACTAAAGAAGCGCTTAATCTCATATTGGAAGGGATTGTTGATACGAAGCGTTTTATTACGCATAAATTTACTTTGGAAAAAACACAGGACGCTTTCAGGCTTACTGCAAAGGCAAAAGATTCTCTAAAGGTAATAATTACCTTTAATTAAAATTATTAAGGAGGGGAAAATGGCTGAGGTGACAATAAAAATCGAAGGTATGAGCTGTCAGCATTGTGTTATGAGTGTAAAAAAGGCTGTTGACGGGTTAGAAGGGGTAAGCTCTTCAGATGTTTCAGTAGGAAACGCCAAAGTTGTGTATGACGAACCAAAGACAGATAGAGACAGTATTTTTAAGGCTATTCAGAATGCCGGGTATAAGGTGGTTGGTTAGACCTTACTGAAAATTTCTATACCCGATCTGTATCATCTCTCCGGCAGTAACAGCAGAGAGGGATATTAAGTCGAAGAATTTTAATATGGGGTTCCGCATGTCCCTGCCTGTCCCGTAGGGCATTAGCCCTTTACGGGATGGTCCAAGTCCATTTGGACTTTACGGGAACCCCACACCCTTGGGTTTATTTCTTGTGGCGTTTCACCCACACCCGACCTACTTTCTTTACCTCTAAAGAAAGTAGGCAAAGAAAGGT
>JAZFSN010000144.1:0-4476 GCA_036446195.1 Thermodesulfovibrionia bacterium
GACGCGAGTTTTATTGCCTCAAGCATACTTGAAGGGTCAGCCATATTCTTCCATGCAATATCAAATGCCGTACCATGGTCAGGAGAAGTCCTCACAACAGGCAATCCTACCGTCATATTTACACCTTTATCAAAAGCAAGCATCTTAAAAGGAATCAGTCCCTGATCATGATACATGCATACAACTATATCAAAATCTCCCTTGTTTGCCCTGTAAAAAACCACATCCGGAGAATATGGCCCTGAAACTTCAATTCCTTTTGCCTGAGCCTTTCTAACAGCAGGTAGTATCGCCTTTATTTCCTCCTTACCGCAGAGTCCGGATTCTCCTGCGTGGGGATTAAGACCTGCAACGGCAATCCTCGGATTGTTAATACCAAGCATATCAGCCCCCACAAGAGCGAGATTTATTACTTTCAGCACCAGTTTTTCATTAATAGCCGCGGCCACTTCTTTCACAGGTATATGCACAGTACTGAGTGCAAGCTTTAATTTGTCGCTTACAAACATCATGGCAAAATCCTTTGTCTCGGTAAGCCCGGCTAAAAGCTCTGTATGCCCATGGTATTGATAGCCTGCCATTTTAAGAGATTCCTTTGATATTGGAGCAGTTACAATTGCCTTTACATCTTTTTTCAGAGCAAGTTTCACTGCCTTTTTTATATATTTAACCACTGCCATGCCTGAACTCCTGGAAGGCCTGCCCTTTCTTAAGGATAAAGCCATTGTGACCTCCCGGGGAGATTTAATATCAAGCACTTCTATCCTGCCAGCCCCTGGTTTTGAATCTGACAAATCAGATACGGATATAACCTTTAAAGGAAGGCCTGTGAGCTTAACGGCTTTTTTAATTACACCGGCATCACCTACAACTATTGGACTGCAATAATTTCTTATTTCAGCGCAGAATAGAGCCTTGACAATTATTTCAGGCCCTATGCCCCCGGGCTCACCCATTGTTATTGCTATCTTATCCATTTAAGTATTATATTCTGTGTTTGTTATAGGTAAAGCGACAATCGCATCTATCTCTACCTGTACATCCAGGGGAAGCTTCCCAGCCTGAAGCATAGTTCTTGCCGGCGGGTCTTGTGGAAAATATTTTTTATAGGCCTCATTAAATCTCACATAATCATCAATATCAGCAAGATAGCACGTAATCTTCAGAATATCCTCCATACGCGTTCCCGCCCCTGTTACAATAGTCCTGATATTATTCATAACCACATCAGTTTCCTCTTCTATAGTTGCTCTTACCATCAAACCTGTTTCAGGGTCCAACGGCACCTGCCCTGATATGTATAACAACCCGTTGTAAATAACTGCCTGAGAATACGGGCCCTTTGGTTTGGGCGCCTTATCTGAATAAAAAATCTTTTTGTCTGCCATTTTTAACTCCTTTTCCTGCTTTTATTAATTAAAGTACAAAAAAGGGACAATCCTGGCAACTCCTAAATATCAAAACGCCGGTTGCTTACAATGTGAAAAAGCCTTTCCGGGACTCGTCAAAGAATGCATTATCAGGGTTAATTTCCACAGGTAAAATTTACAAAACTTGTTTTTTTGAAAACTATAACTCAAAGGAAGGGATGAGGAGAACAGCTAAAAAGCAAGAGGCGGTATGAATTTTTCCATATAAAAATCATACCGCCCCACCCCCGGTATTATTTTTTTCCTGGTTTCATCTGTTTTTCACAGCATATTATATCGCATGTATCAATACAACCGCATACCTCATCAACCCGTACTGCCATACCGCAAACACTGCATTCATATCTGGCGCCTTTCTTTATTTTTTTGCCGGCTCTTTTCGTGGTTTTTCCCCCGGTTGCTTTCTTTTTTGTCTTTACTGCCATCTCAATCACCTCCTGTCATTAAAATTCATTTGCCCAAAGCCTGCTCTAAATCCATTGCATGCTCCTGTTCAACAGCCAGTATATTCCTGAGCTGCTGTGCAAGATGATAAAGGTCCAGTTCCTCGGTCTGTTTTATCCTTGTTATGTAACGCGCTATTGCATCGTTCTCCCCATCCAGGTCCTGCTGAAGCATAGTTTCGTTTTCAGAAGAAACCTTTGCAGGAGGCATATCAACAGTAGGCACACCCCCTAAATAATCAATCTGCCCTGTAAGCACTGTTGCATGCTGTAATTCCTCCTGGGCATGAATTGCCAATTCCTTTTGTATGCTCTGGTACATCGCACCCTTTAAAACCCCCTGATGCTGTGTGTATTGAACCATTGCGGTATACTCAAGTCCAAGGTCTCTGTTCAATAATTCAACTAATTGTTCCTTTGTAACTCCTGCCATCTTAACCTCCACTTAAATATTTTTTCATTTATTAAAATATAAGAGATAAAAAACATGATACAAATCATAAAAAGTGCACAGATTGCAAACATTCCTGCTTTCCGATGGAAAACAGTAACCCACGTTTGAAGATCTTAACCCTTCTAACAGCAAGGCCTGCCTGCCGGCAGACAGGCCCGTGACATTCTAAAAGGGGAAAAGCAACCCGCTATTATCTGCCGGAGACAAATTACTTCTTTGATTTCTTTTTCTTTGTGGCTTTTTTTGTTTTTTTTGCATTTTTTGCTTTCTTTGGTCCACAAGTCCCACATCCCATATTCTATCCTCCTTTCTCAATTTAAACTATTATAAAGATGTCCAGATAAAAGACATAAATTAACTAATCTAATTTTACCATTTGACAAAATAAAGTCAACAGTTAAAATAGGTAGATTAAAGAATCCGGTCAACTTAAGCAAAAAAACCTGTTTACCCCGTTAGAGAAGTTCGTCCTCTAACGGTTTACGCTGACGGTGGCTTTCTCTAACGGGGTAAACAACGTTCAGAATAAACCTAAAGACAGGAGGTAAAAAAATGGCTGTTAAAGATGTAGGGGAACATTATAAATGCAATATATGCGGAAATGAGGTTACAGTAACCAAAGTGGGCGGGGGTGAACTTGTCTGCTGCGGTCAGCCTATGGAAAAAATATAAAAATCAGGAGGTTATTGTATGGCAAAATCAATCAAGGGCACCAGGACTGAACAAAACCTTTTAAAGGCATTTGCCGGAGAGTCACAGGCAAGAAACAGGTATACCTATTTTGCAAGTGCAGCAAGGAAAGAAGGATACGAGCAGATATCAGCCCTGCTTCTGGAGACTGCGGAAAATGAGAAAGAACATGCAAAGGTCTTTTTTAAATATCTTGAGGGCGGAGACCTGGAAATCACCGCCGCTTATCCCGCAGGTATTATAAAAAGCACAAGGGAGAACCTTGACCATGCTGCAGCCGGAGAGAACCTTGAATGGACCACGCTCTACGCTGATTTTGAAAAGGTTGCTGCAGATGAAGGTTTTCCTGAAATCGCTGAATCCTTCAGGCAAATATCTAATGTAGAAAAATTTCATGAGTTGCGATACAGAAAACTCTCTTCCAGTCTTCAAAGCGGCACTTTCTTTAAAAAACAGGCTAATGTAAAATGGCACTGCAGAAACTGCGGTTATATTTATGAATGCCCTGAGGCACCAAAAGAATGCCCTGCATGCAAGCACCCGCGTGCTTATTATGAGGTGTTAGCAGAGAATTATTAAAGGTGTACTTTATCTGAAATAACGGGGCTCCCTGTAGACAGGAGAAATGTTTTCAAGACTACTGTAAGCTGTATCTGCTGATTCGATCAGGGGACAACAGGACAGCAAACTGTTAGTTACATCTGAGTATTAAACTTCTATATGCCGGAAACTATCCAGCTATGCAACTCAGGCCCTAAACTTCTTTGCAATCCTTGTGGCGTGTTTACCCTTTCACTCTTTCTATAAAATAAAATTGGGGGTAGGAGAAATTACTTCTTGTCTTGTACCAAGAGACGAATAAAACGCCTCATGGCCTTCTTCTCCGATTCCCGGATCTGGATAATACTAACTCCAATCTCATATTTTTTGTTCTTTTGTAGCTCCTCCAAGCGCCTGATCTTGGCCTTGAATTGTATTGGGGTCTTGCGTGACGGTAGATTCAGAGAGAGGTGAAGAATCGTTCCCACCGGGATTGCTTTGTGAAACTCGAATAGAAATCCTCCTTCACTGATATTGTGGACCACAAAGGTATCCCCGGTATTTGATGCTACAGCAAGACGACCAACAAAACAGGTATTCACCCGTTCAAACTCTCGCCTTTCTTCCTCATACAGATCAATCTGGTTCTTTCCCCGGGACTTGGCACGATAGAGGGCCTGGTCAGCCTTCTTAATTAAGTCAGAATTAGTCTTGGCATCTACATTTAAGGTAGCCAGACCACCGCTGATAGTAAACTTTTTCAAAGGTTGCTTTTCTCCCTTGATAAAGGTACTTCGCTCTACTCTTTTCCGAATTCTCTCGGAGATCACCAGCCCTCCTTCTTTGTTGGTTTCGGGAAGAATCATAGCGAACTCCTCTCCTCCGTATCGGGTGACAATATCTACATTCCGCACGCTTT
>JAZFSN010000145.1:0-3936 GCA_036446195.1 Thermodesulfovibrionia bacterium
TCTAAATTCCCCTGAACAGAAAATTTACTCCCAAGCCTTTTTATGGCTTCGTCCAGATTGATCCGCCAGTCAATTCCTATTACATCGGCTCCACATGTTTTAATTTCCTCGAGTAATCCACTGCAGGCACCAACAAAATAGATAACGGGGACAGGGACATTTCTCTCAGTCCTCTGCCATTCTCCCAGGTTTTTTATTACCTTTATAACATAGTGAAGTGCGTGTTTTTTAAAGTCCTGAGGTGAGAATATACCCCCCCATGTATCAAATATCTGGACAGCCTGTGCCCCTGCATTTATCTGTGCCTTAAGATATACAGTAACAGTCTCTGTAACCTTTTCCATAAGGGCTGAATAGATATCAGGGGTCTGGAAAATCATCTTTTTAGTGTGCAGAAAATTCCTGGATGTACCGCCTTCAATCATATAGGTAGCAGTAGTAAACGGTGCACCGGAAAAGCCGATTAAAGGAACCCGCCCTTTTAATTCTTTCCGTAAAATTTTTATTGTCTCAAGAACAAAATTGAGCTCCTTCCCGGGTTCAGGAACCGAAAGATTATTAACTGAATCGCCATCACGGACCGGGGGGCTCAATACAGGTCCTTTTTTTTCAAAGAATTCAAGTTTTACCCCCATCGCCTCAACCGGAATAAGAATATCCGAAAACAGGATTGCCGCATCAACTCCGAGAGCATCTATAGGCTGGATGGTTACCTCAGCCGCAAGTTCAGGAGTCTTGCAGAGGGTCAGAAAATCAACTTTCTTTCTAATCTTCTGATACTGCTTTAAATATCTTCCGGCCTGGCGCATAATCCAAACAGGCGTATACGGAACAGCTTCTCCCTTGCATGCCTTTAGAAAAACATCATTCATAAAACCCTCCGTTTTTTAGGTATATACATGCAGAAGGGCTCTTCTTCGAGATAATCACCATATACCGAATAAGCCCTTGCCCTGCATCCTCCGCATACGCCTATATATTCACATGAACCGCATTTACCCTTATATCCCTTAAAATTCCTCAGCTCCTTAAAGAGCTCTGAATTTTCCCATATATCCTTAAATGATTTTTCTTTCACATTGCCGGCTGATTTCGGGAAGTAACTGCAGGGCAGGACATTACCATCAACATCTATAAGGGCTATAACCTGAGCTGCTATGCAGCCTTTAGCTCCGCCTGTAGAAAACTTCAATGTCCTGCGTTCAAATTTTTCCCCTTTTTCTCTGGACTTCTGATGTATCACCCTGTAATAGTGCGGAGCACATGTCGGCCTTACAAGCATGTCTTTCTCACCCTTCTCCATATCATAGTGCCACTCCAGCAGGTCCTCATAATCTTCTTTAGAAATAAGCTCATTCATTATCTTCTCGCCCCTGCCCGTTGGAACAATCATAAACATATACCAGGCAGTTGCACCCAGATCTTTTGAAAGTTTATATACCTCCGGGATGTCCTCCTGATTCCGCTTGGTAAAAGAAGAATTGATAAGAAATTCAATCCCGTGTTTTTTGAATAATTTTGCTGCATGTATGGTTCCTGTAAAAGCTCCCTCCTGACTTCTGAAATCATCGTGAATTTTTTTTGTGGAACCATCAAGGCTTAATGAAATAATTTTTATCCCGGACTCTTTAATTTTACTGCATACCTCATCAGTTACCAGTGTCCCGTTTGTCGCAAGACACATCCTAAGGCCTTTTTCTGTGCCGTATTGAGCAATGTCAAAGACATCCTTTCTCATTAAAGGCTCGCCGCCTGAAAGCACGACTACGGGCTTTGCAAAGCCTGCAATGTCATCAATAATCCTAAAAGCTTCCTGGGTGGAAAAATCAGGATGTTGGGACATAACAAGTTCAGAGAAAGACCGGCAGTGAATACATTTGAGGTTACATCTTCTTGTTATTTCCCAAGCAATCCACTTGAGTTCAAATTTTGAGGTCATCCTCATAATTTTTGCATAATCAATATTTAAAATACAAGTAACATGCCTGATTTATTGAACATTCCAATGAAAAAAAAGGCAGAACAGGCCACAGACTTCACTGCTGCCAGACTAACAATACTATTACCTAAATTGAGCGATTCTTACTACTCTTTCTTTTATTCTGTCATTCTCCCGATGCTTCGGGATTCGGAATCGTTCCCCTGTCTTTAAAAAAGATTCCCGCCTCGGCGGGTCGCCTGAGGCGACTGGACATTTATCCTTTGCAACGCTACAAAAAAGAAGCCAGAATGACAGACTTTATTTTTCACCCAATGAGTGATTTTTGGGTATACCTGTCTGCCGACAGGCAGGTCTTGAAAAGGTTTATTTTTAATACATTAACTGGTTTTTGTATCATAAATCGCACGACTTAGGTCTTACTAACTGCAGAATCACTTAATGATTTATACCTGCTAAACCACTTTAAAACCAATTTAACTATTAAAGTAAGATATTATACTAATATATTTATATTTTTAAACTTTTTTTTATTGTTTATCTTCAACATCCATAAGTTTGATAAAGACTTCATTGGAAAGAACAATCCCCTTATTGGTCAACCTCATATAGCTGTCTGTTTTATTGTCATTCATACCGTTTGAATGCTCAGTCCCCGAGCTGCGGGGTAAACCATTAATTTCTATAAGACCGGCGTCCTGAAGCTCCCTTATCTCTTTATGGTAAAACATTAATATATCCCTGTCATAAGTTTCATGAAAATTTTTTAGATTTATCCCACCGGTCTGCCCCAAGCCGAGAAAAAAAGCTTCGGACATAGCCTTTTGTTCTGTAATATCTTCGGTTCCTTTTATAGGTCTTTTATTTTTCAAAAGAGACTTTATATAATCCTCAAGATTATCAGTATTATAAAACCTCTTTCCTTTTATAAAAGAATGTGCTCCTGAACCAGCCCCGTAATATTCTCCCCTGCGCCAGTAGTTAAGGTTATGCCTGCATGAATATCCGGGCTTTGCAAAACTGGATATCTCGTAATGAACAAAACCTTCGGCTTTTAATTGATTCACAGCATGGCCGTACATCTCAATAATTATTTCATCTTCCATAAGCTTGAGTCTATGGGTTTTTGTATAATCACTCAGCAGTGTGCCCTGCTCCACAGTAAGCTCATAAGCAGAGATATGCCTTGGTTTCAGACTTACAGCCTTCTGAAGCGTTTTCAGCCAGCTGTTTTTATTCTGCCCCGGAATACCGTATATAAGATCAATTCCGATATTTTCAAACCCGGCATTCCCTGCAAGATAAACCGCCTGTTCAGCATCGTAAGAAGAATGAAGCCTGCCAAGACAGTCAAGTTCATCATCATTGAATGATTGAACCCCTATGATGATTCTGTTTATCCCGGAAGCGTAAAGTGCCTGAAGTTTTTCGTTGTCCAATGTCCCGGGATTTGCCTCAATGGTAGCCTCATAACCCTGAACAAAATCAAGATTGCTGAATATATGATTGGTTAAATCCGATAGAATATTTGCTGAAAGTACAGAGGGTGTCCCGCCTCCTATATAAAGACTTTTAAAGGTAGTTTCTTCTGAAAATATATCTTTTTCGCCTCGGCGAATCAGACGGGTCTGACACCCCCTCGCCCCCTCCCCTTGAGGGAGGGGGATGGGGGAGGGGTAATTTTCATTGTCCTTTATGCCTCTTTGAGATATGCTTGTCTCATTAGAAATACTGAGAATTTCTTTTTTCAGTGCTTTAATATATTCACCTGCTTTCACCGGATTATATATACCGGATACAAAATCGCAATAAATGCACCTCTTTAGACAAAAAGGGATGTGTACATAAAGGGAAAGAGCCATATATTATTTTAGCAAACATTATTGCAATTAGTAAGTGTATTATTTTTTTAAAGTTACGCTTATGTGTGATATAATTTGCTCGATATCAAAAATCAATTTATTTAGAGAAAAACTCTATGTTTTAATCTCAAAATT
>JAZFSN010000146.1:0-2980 GCA_036446195.1 Thermodesulfovibrionia bacterium
TAAACCTAAAGACAGGAGGTAAAAAAATGGCTGTTAAAGATGTAGGGGAACATTATAAATGCAATATATGCGGAAATGAGGTTACAGTAACCAAAGTGGGCGGGGGTGAACTTGTCTGCTGCGATAAGCCCATGGAAAAGATATAAAAATCAGGAGGTTATTATATGGCAAAATCAATCAAGGGCACCAGGACTGAACAAAACCTTTTAAAGGCATTTGCCGGAGAGTCACAGGCAAGAAACAGGTATACCTATTTTGCAAGTGCAGCAAGGAAAGAAGGATACGAGCAGATATCAGCCCTGTTTCTGGAGACCGCGGAAAATGAGAAAGAACATGCAAAGGTCTTTTTTAAATATCTTGAGGGCGGAGACCTGGAAATCACCGCCGCTTATCCCGCAGGGATTATAAAAAGCACAAGGGATAACCTTGACCATGCTGCAGCCGGAGAGAACCTTGAATGGACCACGCTCTACGCTGATTTTGAAAAGGTTGCTGCGGATGAGGGTTTCTCTGAAATCACTGAATCCTTCAGGCAAATATCTAAAGTAGAAAAATTTCATGAGTCGCGATACAGAAAACTGTCTTCCAGTCTTCAAAACGGTACTTTCTTTAAAAAACAGGCTAAGGCAAAATGGCATTGCAGAAACTGCGGTTATATTTATGAAGGCTCTGAGGCACCAAAAAAATGCCCTGCATGCAAGCACCCGCGTGCTTATTATGAGGTGTTAGCAGAGAATTATTAACTGTTAGTTGCATCTGGTTATTAAACTTCTATATGCCGGAAACTATCCTGCTATGCTACTCAGGCCCTAAACTTCTTTGCAATCCTTGTGGCGTGTTTACCCTTCCACTCTTTCTATAAAATAAAATTGGGGGTAGGAGAAATTACTTCTTGTCTTGTACCAAGAGACGAATAAAACGCCTCATGGCCTTCTTCTCCGATTCCCGGATCTGGATAATACTAACTCCAATCTCATACTTTTTGTTCTTTTGTAGCTCCTCCAAGCGCCTGATCTTGGCCTTGAATTGTATTGGGGTCTTGCGTGCCGGTAGATTCAGAGAGAGGTGAAGAATCGTTCCCACCGGGATGGCTTTGTGAAACTCGAAGAGAAACCCTCCTTCACTGATATTGTGGACCACAAAGGTATCCCCGGTATTTGATGCTACAGTAAAACAACCAACAAGACAGGCATTCACCCGTTCAAACTCTCGCCTTTCTTCCACATACAGAGCAATCTGGTTCTTCCCCCGGGCCTTGGCCCGATAGAGGGCCTGGTCAGCCTTCTTAATTAGGTCAGAATTGGTCTTGGCATCTACATTTAAGGTAGCCAGACCACCACTGATGGTAAACTTTTTCAAAGGTTGCTTTTCTCCCTTGATAAAAGTGCTTTGTTCGACTCTTTCCCGAATTCTTTCGGAGATCACCAGCCCTCCTTCTTTGTTGGTTTCGGGAAGAATCATAGCGAACTCCTCTCCTCCGTATCGGGTGACAATATCTACATTCCGCACGCTTTTCTTGATAATCCGGGCAAGCTTCTTCAGAGATTTATTCCCTGTGAGGTGGCCGTTGGTATCGTTGTAATGTTTAAAATCATCCACATCAAAGATCACAAGCGAAAGGGGAGCATGATAGCGGTTCGCTCTCACGATCTCGTGATCCAAGACTTTCATAAAATAGCGGTAGTTGTAAAGCTGAGTCAGCTCGTCGATGTAGGTCTCCTGCTGTGTCTTCTGAAAGATCTTGATCTCGATGATCTTTGGGTTCTTGATCTGCTTGTTAACATCTATAAAATAGTCGAGGAGGGCCACCCGGAAATCAACTCCACGTTTTACTTGCCGGCACATTTTCCCCCAGTGTTTGAGAATCTCCCGGCAATGTTTCTTTGCGGTCCTTTTTTCAAACTCCAGGTGGGCCGTGGTAAAGAGAAGAGAAGTGTAGATTCTATTCCCGAACCGACCCTCAAGGCTCTCCATCTTCCTGGACAATTTCTCTCTGTCGCTGGATTCTCGAAGAAGGAGCTTGATGATTTCTGACTGAATCTGTACTTCCTGGTCCTTAACCACCTTTATCCTCCTTATCAGTCGAATCTGGGGCTACCCTATGCTTTTACCCGTCCTATTTCAGCCGCTGATCAGATCCTTTTTTCATTTTCATAAAAATCTTCTTTCACTTATAAGCATCTAATATTATATTAATGTATATATTATTATATACAAATATTGAAACTCTAACCTTAGAATTAAGTATTTAAGTTTTTATCTAAAAGCATATATGATACATTCGTAAAAAGTCATATTTAAAGATCAAGTCAGCATCCTTTTTTGAAGGCCAAGTTCTCTGACTTTTCTATAAGGCAGTTCCCATACTTTTTCTTCCTTTTTCCACTTTCCCCCAGCATTTCTAACAAGATCTCTTAACTCTGTTTCTCCATACTCTACACGTACTGCAACAATTTTATCCATATAGACCCTATTCGTCTTTATTCGACCAGTTGCCGGTGTCCATGGAATCTCTTCAACAATCAGTTCAACAGTCTTATATCGCTTCTTTCGTTCTGTATCATAACGATAACGAACACATACCAGTTGCTTGCCGTACTTCAGTAAAAGTTTCTTTGTTCCTTTCGTACCAGGTAATAATTTCAATCTTACTCGCATAACCGCCCAACCTTGCGTAAATGAATATGCAAAATAAATTAAAACGGGATATATAAATATATAATAATAAGATAATACTACTTGTCAAATAAAAAGAGAGTGTCGAAAAACCTTAACAATCTGTAATCAGGACCGTTGATGACTTTTCCAACGGCCTGAAAAAACTTAATATTGATAATCACAACTTAATCAATTTATAATCCAGCCTTCCAAGGCTTATCTCTTTAGCATATTTAAACTGATGCATATGCGTAGTTATTTTTCCACTCCTTGAAAAACAATCTCCTTTTTTTGTAAGCATATCAAAACACGCCTTATCCAC
>JAZFSN010000147.1:0-2152 GCA_036446195.1 Thermodesulfovibrionia bacterium
CAGACCTCAGATATGACCTTGATCTGACCCTCAAAGAAGCTGTTCTTGGTACGGAAAAAACTCTGAATATCCCCAGATGGGAGACATGCCTGGGCTGTAGTGGAAACGGCTCAAAAGACGGTAAAGACATTACCGCCTGTTCTGCGTGTAAAGGCGCCGGGCAGACAAGATTTCAGCAGGGCTTTTTTACTATTTCAAGAACATGTAACAAATGCGGCGGGGCAGGCCAGGTAATCACTAACCTCTGTACATACTGTAAAGGCAAAGGCAAAACAAGAAAGCAGAAGTCTGTGTCCCTGAAAATTCCGCCAGGTGTAGATACCGATATAAAACTTAGAGTTTCCAGTGAAGGGGAAGCAGGAAATTTCGGTGGTCCAAACGGAGACCTCTTTGTAGTAATAAATGTCACCGATCATCACTTTTTCAAGAGAAAAGGAACAGACCTTCTGTGCGAGGTTCCCATATCATTTATACAGGCTACACTGGGAGGCGAGATTGAGGTCCCGACTATAAACGGGAATATATCCATAAAAATACCTTCAGGAACTCCCTCAGGAAAGGTATTCCATTTAAAAGGTAAAGGAGTTGCGCGGTTAGGCGGTTACGGCAGGGGAGACCAGTTTGTAATGGTATACGTTGACGTGCCCAAAAAGCTCAACCGCAGGCAGAAAGAACTGCTTAAGGAGTTTGCTGAAATCAGCGGTGATGAGATGTCAAAAGGATTCATGGACAAGATAAAAGATATGTTAGGCAAGGAACAGGCGCAATAAAACCGGTGATCAGTAGTCGGTAACCAGTAATCAGCAATAATGATAAGAATTTTCCTCCCCCCTGAAGATATTACCTCAAAACAGATAATTATCCGCGGAGAACAGGCCCGTCACCTTTCACTGGTGCTCAGGGTAAAAACCGGAGATTCCCTCGCAATATTTGACGGGCAGGGCCACAGGTATATATGCAAAATCAGCAGCGTCCACAAAAAAGAAGTCCTTGCTGAAAAGATAAATAAAGAGCCCTACTCTGCTGAATCAACTGTTTCAATTACCCTTGCACAGGGTGTTCCCAAAGGCAATAAGATGGATTTTATTGTTCAGAAATCAACAGAACTCGGTGTCAAAAAAATTATACCCTTAATAACCGAATATTCACAGGTAAGAAAAACAGGCAGGATTGAACGGTGGAGAAAGATTGCCCTTTCAGCTTCACAGCAGTCAGGTAGGGAAAAAATTCCTGAAATTGCTGAACCTGTTAATTTTAAAGGGTTTTTAGCAATGAATGACATTTGTTATGGTATCATATTCTCAGAAGGAGAAAAGGGGCAAAGCCTTAAAAAAACCTTGAATGACATTCAGGCCGCTAACATGATTACACTGCTTATCGGGCCTGAAGGAGGGTTTTCAGAAGATGAGGTAAGCACTGCAATCCAAAAGGGTTTTATATCTGTTTCCCTGGGCCCGAGAATCCTGCGCACAGAAACCGCACCAATTACTGCATTAAGCATTATCCAGTATGAGCTCGGAGACATGGGGTGATATTTTGTGCAAATTAACTGTCATTGTTCCTATGTCATTTAGAGTCCCGAATAGTCGGGAAAAGAAATCTTATTTTTTTATTTTAATAAATTCTCTTTCACGTCATTCTGAGTCATCCCGAACTAATGATAGTGGAAAATTCACAGCCTTGAAAGGTTGACGAAACAATGAGAATGCTATAATTTATAGGATTGTATTAACAGGAATGCAGATTGCCTCTGTATGGAAAAGGCAAAAAGCCATACAAGGAGGGCCTGATGACGTTTGATGCAACAAAAACAATCAAGTACTGGCTTGACAATGCGGCATATGACCTTGCGACAGGAAGAAGTCTTTTGGAATCTAAAAGGTTTCCATATGCACTTTTTTGGGTCATCTTGCCCTTAAAAAAACACTTAAGGCCTTTGTTGTAAAGGCTACAAAGAAACATGCACCTTTCACCCACTCTCTAATCCTGCTTGCAAGCAATACTGGAATTAAAATGCCGGAATCAATGCTTGATAAACTTGCTGAATACATGGAATTTCACCTGGAAGCAAGATACCCCGACGAAAACAAGGACTTTTATAATAAATGCACTGAAGAATTTGCTCATGAAAAGTTTGCCGGAATTGAGGAGA
>JAZFSN010000148.1:0-3821 GCA_036446195.1 Thermodesulfovibrionia bacterium
TTGGTGGCGGTGGCTGGATTTGAACCAGCGACGCCGCGGATATGAGCCGCGTGCTCTGACCAACTGAGCTACACCGCCAATAGATGAAAAAACAGAGGTTATTCCCCAG
The DNA here is from genome assembly GCA_036446195.1 of Thermodesulfovibrionia bacterium. Taxonomy (GTDB): domain Bacteria; phylum Nitrospirota; class Thermodesulfovibrionia; order UBA6902; family BMS3Bbin08; genus JAZFSN01. The sequence goes on from JAZFSN010000148.1 coordinate 110, forward strand.
TTATAAGGCAATTCACAGCAGACTCTGTTCCAATGATTAGCATTTCTGGATTCCCGTTTTCACGGGAATGACGTCATTCCTGCGAAAGCAGGAATCCAGAGAAATAGACTGGATTTAGTGTCAAGCCTTGAATGACATAATGACCCCCAATAAGTGAGGGATTACAAACAGAGTCATAAAAATTAACAGAATTCAGCTCTCAAAGTCAACAGATACAGCAGTAATCAGTGATCTGTAATCAGTAACGAGTGATTAGATCTTTGACTCATAACGCATTACCCATTACGGCTTGAACAGATTTTACTTAATGGTATAATAGCCTATGTCCCGTCCAAAAATCCTTTTTCAATGCCAGGGCTGCGGTTACTCGAGTCCAAAGTGGCTCGGGAAATGCCCTGATTGCGGAGCCTGGAACAGTTTTATAGAGGAAGCCGCGACGCTTCGGAATGCAAAACTCAGGAAACGGGAAACAGCAGATCCGGTTGCACTTTCAGAAATTTCAGATTCTACTGCAAGCAGGCACTCAACAGGAATCAAAGAATTTGACAGGGCGTTAGGCGGAGGAGTGGTGCTGGGCTCTGTTGTTCTTATAGGAGGAGACCCTGGCATAGGAAAGTCCACTCTTCTTCTGCAGGCGCTTACAGGCCTGACAAAGTTAGGTAAGGTGCTGTATGTATCAGGAGAGGAGTCTCCTGAACAGATAAAAATTAGGGCTGACAGACTTAAGATCAAATCCGGGAATATAATACTTCTTCCTGAGACATCCCTTGAGGGCATAACCTCTATAGCTCAGGAAATCAAACCCCGGGCAATTGTAATTGATTCAATACAGACAATCTTTTCCCTTGAACTTCCATCTGCCCCGGGCTCTGTAGCACAGATAAGGGAATGCGCTACAAAACTGATGTTCTTTGCAAAAAAATACAACATACCTCTTTTTATAATAGGACATGTTACCAAAGAAGGCGCCATTGCAGGACCACGGGTCCTCGAACATATAGTTGATACTGTGCTTTACTTTGAAGGGGATAAAGGCACGCCTTTCAGGATTCTGAGGGCTGTAAAAAACAGGTTTGGCCCTGTAAACGAAATCGGTGTCTTTGAAATGACAGCGACTGGGTTTAAAGAGGTGGAAAATCCCTCACAGCTTTTTTTATCTGAAAGGCCAGTGAATGTACATGGTTCTGTAGTTGCAGCAAGCCTTGAAGGTACAAGGCCGTTAATGGTGGAAATTCAGGCGCTTGTCACTACGTCAAATTTCGGTCTTCCGAGAAGGACAGCCCTGGGTGTTGATTACAACAGGTTAAACCTTCTCATTGCTGTCCTGGATAAGCGAATTGGCATGCATCTGGGCAGTATGGATATTTTTGTAAATGTAGTCGGCGGTTTGAAGACTGAGGAACCTGCAGTTGATATGGCAATTATTTCAGCAATTGCCTCTTCTTTTAAAAATACAGCTATAGACCCTGGAACTTTTGTTTTCGGAGAGGTTGGCCTCTCCGGAGAACTACGGGCAATAAGCCAGGCAGAGATTAGAATTAAAGAGGCTGCAAAACTGGGTCTCAAAAGAGGGCTGGTTCCTGCAGGCAATGCCGGTAATGCTAAAGTATCTGATATCGAGATTATAGGCATAAGAAATGTTGAGGAAGCTATTGAGGTACTGTTCTACTAATATAAACGCATTAATTAAGTTGACATAACCCTTTAGTATTGTCATTCCCGCTCGTCGGGAATCCTTCCTGCTTCTCAGGAATCGTAAAGAAGAAGGATGCCGGACAAGCCGGCATGACAGACTTTTGGAGAATTTTATATTATGTGCAATTTTATAAGTCGTCATGTATAAATGAGAAATAGGAAGCAGTAAATGTTAAATAAAAAAATCATAACTTCCCGAAGCGGGTCTTCGCGAAGGGTCGCTTCGACCTGCTTCTTACTTTTTGCTTTTTACTTATTTGGCTGTGCACCAAAGCTTTTACCTCCCCCTGTTTACAAAAATGCTGACCTCTCACTTGAGGAAGTCATAACTATTGCACAGGGAGATATTAACACCTTAAAGGCAATAGCAGATATAAATATGGAAGAAGACAATACACCTTATTTATCTGTGTCAGCATCTATACTTCTTAAAAAACCGTCATGGATTCACATTAGGCTGTACAGATACGGCATGCTGACAGGCAGCTTTCTCATCAAAGATGATGTTGTACATTCTGTATCCGGAAGATGGAACAGCAAACTCGGAGAATTCGGCATGGAACTTTATCAATCTGTTTTCTGGTGGGAAGGCCTTGAAAATGCCCTGATGCATAAACAGGGCACAGAATATGTAATAAGGACAAAAAATAAAGAGATCCGTCTGGATAAATCAACACTTTTACCAAAAAGCCAGAAGATTACAGCCAACAGCAACAAAATCTCCATCCTGTATGATAAGCCAAAAAAAGGTGCTGTCTCTGCATTTCAGAATAAACCCGGGGCTGATTTCTGGTATCCCTCAGTTATAAGGATTGAAACGGGTGCTTACAGGTTGACTGTAAAAATCAGGAGGCTGTTCATAAACCCGCCACTGGAAGAAAACGATTTCAAGGCAGTGGAAGCAGAATGAAAAACGTTATTATACAGAACGACATATTTTATTGCTGATAGAGTCTCTTGCACCTGATTTGTCATTCCCGAAGCCTGCCCCTGCAGGTAGTAAGCAGGGGTTAGTTTATCGGGAATCCAGTATTCTTTTTCGCCTCGGCGAACCTGCCTACCGCAGGCAGGTCTGACGAGTCTGACAAATCAACGGCGTCTGGATTCCCGCTTAAGGACTGCGGGAATGACGATTTATTTATGACGCTATGTATAGTTAGTCGTTATTAGTTGTTAGTCTACGACTTGTAGAGTTGTTACGAACCTGCCTGCCGGCAGGCAGGTAACGATTAACGAATAACAATTAACGGCAGTTTACATCTCTATTTTATTTTTTCGACTTTCTTTTTTCCTCTTCTACCTGCAATCCAAGGGTAATAGAAACAGATTCAATAATAGCCTTGTCAATCTTTTCTTTTTTCACAAGAAAACCTTCAAAAATGGCATTGTCACATATCGTATTTATCACCCGGGGGATACCATTTGAATAAGAGTGAACGGCCTTGATAGCTTCAGATGTAAATATATCTTTCTCAGAACCGGCAATCTTAAGTCTGTGCTGTATATATTCCTCTGTTACGCCCTGTTCAAACGGCTTTAGTATACATTTAACGGCAACACGTTGTTTTAAAGGTTCATCAAGCGATAAAAGCGACTCCATTTCGGGAAGTCCTAAAAATACAAATGTTAAAAGTTTCCCTCCGGGGACTTCCATATTAAGGAGACCTCTGAATTCCTCCATAATCTCCTGTGAGTGGAGCATCTGAACCTCATCTATAAGTACAACAGCCTTCATTCCTCTTTCATTGATTTCAAGCAGTCTCTTATAGATCTGTCCCAGCAGATTTACTTTATCGTCACCCGGCTCTATTACACCAAGCTGCACTGCAATCTTTTTCATGAGCCAGTCAGCAGTAACTGATGAATGCAACACAACAAGAAGAGCGGCTTCATACTGGTCTTCGTCAAGCGCATCCAGCATTTTACGGGCGAGAGTGGTCTTGCCAGTGCCCACATCCCCCACTATTGCTGCCAGACCCTTCATGGTATCAATAGCGTATTTAACCCGGATAACGGC
>JAZFSN010000149.1:0-20715 GCA_036446195.1 Thermodesulfovibrionia bacterium
ATAACGCGTAACGCATAACGTACAACGAATAAATGATAGACAGACGGCTTTTAAAGAATTTTGACTGGAGCATCATGTTTGTTGCCATTTTTTTATCTCTTATCGGGATAATGACAATTTACAGCGCAACAAGACCTGTGCTTGACGCCGAACAGCAATCCTTTTACTTGAAGCAATTCTACTGGATAGGCCTGAGTCTGGCCTGTTTCTTTTTAATTGTAAGTGTTGACTATAGGTGGTTCATTAAATTTGCTTATGTTTTCTTTGTAATTGGCATTATACTTCTGATTTTAACTCTTCTTGTGGGTAAGAAGGGTATGGGTGCGCAGAGATGGATATCCCTGGGGTTTATGTCGTTTCAGCCGACCGAGATTTTCAAGGTTTTTTTTGTTATGGCCCTTTCGCGGTATTTTTCAGATATTCAGCAGAGGGCCGCCCTCGGCCTTAAAGAGCTGTCGAAAATGACTTTAATCTTCTTTTTAATGCCGGCAATTCTTGTTTTAAAACAGCCTCATCTTGGTACTGTTATGATATTGTTTTTTATCTTTTTTTCTATGGTTATAGTAGCGGGGACAAGGAAGAAGATTATTGTGGTTGCGATTATTATAGGATTCATATCTGTCCCCTTTATAGGCAATATCCTGTGGGGGGAATTAAAAGGATACCAGAAAAAAAGGATAATGGCTTTTGTAGATCCTTATGTTGACCCACAGGGCGTTGGTTATCAAATAAAGCAGTCAAAGATTTCCATAGGTTCAGGCGGTTTGTGGGGAAAAGGGTATCAGAAAGGGACTCAGGGGCCGTTGAGGTTCCTGCCTGAAAGGCACACTGATTTTATATTTTCGGTTTTTGCTGAAGAATGGGGCTTTGCAGGCAGTTTTTTCCTCTTCCTTTTATACCTTTTTATTATATTAAGAGGCTTTGACACTGTAAAAAGGGCGCGTGATCCAGCCGGAAGTTTTCTTGCCCTGGGTGCAACACTTATGCTGGCTTTTTACTTTATTATCAATGTAGGTATGACACTCGGTATAGTGCCTGTTGTAGGTGTTCCTCTGCCGTTTATGAGTTACGGCGGAACAGCGCTTCTTTCAAATTTTGTATTTCTTGGCATATTAGTTAATGTGAGGATGCGAAGGTTCCCTGTATTTTACTAAGTGTTGTACTGCTTCTTTTATTTTAACCTAAATTGAGCGATTTTTTAAAAAACCACAGAGTCCACTAACTTAAAAAGGTTGAGGTCAAGGTTAAGGCTAAAAAATATGTTTTTTAATTCTCAACCTCAACCTCAGCCTTAACCTTTATAAATATTTGTGTCCAAACCTGTTTCTCTATGCTCTCTGTGGTTAATGCCTATTTTAGGTTTAAATATCGTATAATATTCTACAATGAATTCAATTAAGCATAAGACAATATTCATCAGGTCTATTGAATATGTCGGGACGTCTGTAAAAGGTCCCATCGAGGAAATAGGGCATATTATGATGCTTTTTTATTCTATACTGAAGTGGCTTATGAGGCCTCCTTTTGAAATAAAGAATATTATAAAACAGATGTATGAAGTTGGGGTTAAGTCGTTGCCAGTTGTTCTAATTACAGCAATATTTACCGGGATGGTTCTTGCACTTCAAAGTTACACAGGGTTTAAGCGATTCGGGGCAGAGGGTCTTGTGGGCACTGTTGTGGCACTTTCAATGACAAGGGAGCTCGGACCTGTGCTTACAGCCCTCATAGTTACCGGTCGAGCCGGCGCTGCCATGGCGGCTGAGCTGGGAACAATGAGGGTTACAGAACAGATTGATGCCATGGAAACCCTTGCCGTAAATCCGATAAAGCACCTTGTCTTACCGAGGTTTTTAGCAGGATTAATTATGCTTCCTTTCCTTACAGTAATCTCTAATATAGTTGGAATAATGGGAGGCTATTTTGTCACTGTGACGCTTCTAGGAGCAAATTTAACAACTTATATGAGAATGACATGGGATTATCTGGAGTTCCAGGATATATACAACGGTCTCATAAAGGCATGTTTCTTTGGTGCTGCCCTTACGCTTATCTGTTGTTATAAGGGTTATTACACAAAAGGGGGCGCTGAAGGTGTTGGAAAGGCAACTACAGGGGCTGTTGTTATTTCGTTTATGACGATTCTTATCTCTGATTACTTTCTTTCTGCCTGGTTATTCGAATGATTGAATTAATAGGTGTTTATAAATCCTTTGGAAACAATCATGTATTGAGGGGGGTAAACCTGAAGATAAACAAGGGGGATAGTGTTGTTGTTATAGGAGGGAGCGGCTCGGGCAAGAGTGTTCTTTTAAAACATATAATAGGCCTTTTAAAGCCGGATAAAGGTACGGTAATAATTGATGGTTTTGAGCTGTCCAAACTTGATGAAAAACACATAAATGATGCGAGGAAGAAATTCGGAATGCTTTTCCAGTCGTCAGCCCTGTTTGACTCTATGTCTGTATGGGAGAATGTGGGATTTGGGTTGAAGCAGCACACACGATTGCCTGATGCAGAGATAAAGGAAATAGCTGTCCGGAAACTTAAAATGGTAGGCCTTTTTGGTGTGGAAGATGTCATGCCCTCAGAACTTTCCGGAGGCATGCGTAAAAGGGTTGGACTTGCAAGGGCTGTAGCAATGGAGCCCGAGATACTTCTTTATGATGAGCCGACAACAGGTCTTGACCCTATAATGGCTGACGCCATAAATGACCTTATTATAGAGATGAGAGAAAAATTAAATGTTACCTCAGTTGTAATTACCCATGATATGAAAAGCGCCTATAAAATTGCAGATAGGATTGCTATGCTTTATAATGGTTTGATTATTGGAGTCGGGACTTCTGATGAGATAAAAAATACATCGGACCCGGTTATTAAACAGTTTATTACCGGTAGTGCCGCGGGTCCAATAACATTGGAAGGTGTGGGATATGAGGACAGAACTTAAATTAGGGATTTTTGCCATAGCGGTAATTATTGTGCTGTCTTATATGACCCTTAAGGTAAGCGGGTTGGGTGTTCCATGGAAAAAGGGTTACAGGCTTTATGTAATGTTTGATAACGTTAGCGGCCTTGATGAAAAGTCAAGGGTTAAGGTGGCGGGCGTTGATGCCGGAGTAGTAGGAGAAGTCGGGCTTAAGGGAAACAAGGCAAAGCTAACCCTTTTAATAATGCCTGATATAAAGATTTATGAGGATGCAAAGGCATCTCTCAGGGTATCAGGTCTTTTAGGAGATAAATATCTTGCTCTCTGGGCAGGTAATCCCTCAAAACAGCTTCTTAATGACGGGGACTGGATAATTAATACAGAGCCTGCTGCTGATATTGATGCGCTCGCAAATCAGCTTTCATCCGCTGCTTCATATATAAGTGAACTGGCAGAGGGCCTTCAGGACGTTTTTGGAACATCTGAAAGAAAGGCGATAAAAGAGACAATTCATAATCTAAGAGATATAACCATGAATTTTAATGATATCTTAAAAGAGGATAAAGAACCTCTTCACAACCTGCTGGTAAGCCTTGAAGATTTCTCAAAGAAACTTGCTGATAAAGGTCCCGGACTTGTAGATGACCTCAGTGAGGTAGCCAGGGAGCTGAGAGAATTGATTGAAGAAAACAGGCAGGCAGTTCAAAAAAGCGTACAGCATATACAGTCCTTTTCTAAATCAGCCGCAAATATTGCGCAGAAGATAGAAAAAGGGGAAGGAACAGTCGGCAAACTTCTGAAGGACGAGAGACTTTATGATTCTTTCAGCAGTGTTGCAGAGGGAGCTGGCAAGTCATTTGATGTTATCAAAAGGCTCAGTACATTTATAGATTTTCGTACAGAGTATCTCACAGAAGAGGGTGAATGGAAGGGATATTTTGATTTGACTCTGAAACCGCGGAGGGATACATACTACATTCTCGGAGTTGTAACAGACCCTATTGGAGCGAGCGAAATTACAGATATTACTATTGATGGTATAACAACAAGAAGAGAGGTGATAGAAAGAAAGATTGAATTTACAGCTCAATTTGCGAAACGTTTTGAGGACTTTGTCATCAGGGTTGGAATGCTTGAAAATACCTTTGGTATTGGAGCTGATTATTTCCTGAACAATGACAGGGCCAGGATTGGCTTTAACGTTTGGGACTTTAATGCTGATGAAGCTTATGCTGACAGTGCCCACATGAAGATAGGAGTGGATTATAGAATCTTTAAGCACATTTTTATAAGTGGTGGCCTGGATAACCTCCTGAATAAAAGCCGCAGAGGAATATATATAGGTGGTGGTCTGGGGTTTGAGGATGAGGATTTAAAATATATTTTAGGCCTGTTGCCCTGATGTCATTATCATAATTGAATTGACAAGTCAAAGTACCGTTTTATACACTTATACTTTTATCATTTCAGGCTTTTTTTTTAAAAAATAACAACGGGCTGAAAAAATCTATAATTAACAGATAAAGAAGTTTTTCCAAATATTTTATACATGCCGACTTATATAATTGCGCATAATATAAAATTCCCGAAAAGTCTGTCATGCTCCCGATGCTTCGGGAGCCGGCATCTTTCCTGTTTGTCAGGTCGGAGCGACTCTACGCGAAGACTCGCTTCGAGAATCGCAAAGAAAGATTCCCGACAAGCCTGCCTACCGGCAGACAGGTTTGTGTCTTTCCCCTTGCTTTCTTGCGAAAGCAAGAATGGGGGAGAAAGCAAGAATGGGGACTTAGTGATAAAATAAAATGATATGTTTAAATATAGTTTCATAGTTTCAGATGAATATTAAACACGTTGCAATAATAATGGACGGAAATGGCCGCTGGGCTGAACTTAAGGGTCTTTCCAGGATTGAAGGGCACAGGGAAGGCGTTAAAAGAGTAGATGAAATTATTAGCGCTGCCAATGAATTAAAACTCAAGGCCCTTACACTCTATGTCTTTTCAATGGAAAATTGGCAAAGGCCGAGGAACGAGGTAGATGCCCTTATGAGTCTTTTAAATTTTTATCTTAGAGGCGAGATGAAGAAACTTGTGAGGGATAACGTAATATTCAGGGCTATCGGAGAGCTTGAAAGGCTTCCTGAGAGTACAAGGAGACTGTTAAAGGAGTTTGAATTAACGACAAGCAAGAACACGGGCCTTTTCCTTTCAAGCGCTCTTAGTTATGGCGGTAAGGAGGAAATTTTAGGAGCAATAAAGCGCATATTAAGAGATGGCTTAAAACCTGACGAGATTAACGAGGAGACCTTTGAAAAATATTTATATACTGCAGGATTACCGCATCCTGATTTAATAATACGCACGAGCGGAGAAATGAGGCTCAGTAATTTTTTGCTGTGGCAGTCTGCATATTCTGAACTCTATTTTACGGAAACCCTTTGGCCTGATTTTAGAAAAGATGAATTTATATCTGCTGTTACTGACTATGAGAAGAGAGAGAGAAGGTTTGGTGCCTTGCCAAGAGACTGTAACCCTTTAAATACGAGATAGAGCGGGGATTAAAGTAAGATCTTGAATTTTAAAAGACTTATTGTGGCAACTATTTTTTTGCCGTTTTGGTTTGCCTATATTTATTTTTTACCGCCGTTCCCGTATTTTTTTGCACTGCTTTTGGTTTGCGCCATACTCGCTATGCGAGAGTTTTATCTTATGTATAATATACCACAAAGGCTGTATCTGCCGTGCCTCTTTATCGGAGGCATATTATTCTATGTTTCATGCCGTCTCCCTGCATATTTCTTGTATGCCTTTGCCTTCAGCCTGTTTTTTATATTTTTATTAAGGCTTCTTGCTGTCGGCGACCCTAAGGGAAGCATGTCAGACATTGGCCCTCTCGGCATTGGATTTTTATATATATCAGTTTTTCTAAGCTTTCAGTGGTTTTTAAGGACTGAAACCTTTGGCATGGAATATATATTTCTCCTTTATTCATCGGTCTGGACCGCGGACAGCATGGCTTATTACACTGGTACATATATTGGTAAAAACAAGCTGTTTCCTGCAGTTAGCCCGAATAAAACAATTGAAGGCGCTTTTGGAAGTATAATCGGCGGGGTCTTAGGTGCTGTAATTATAAAGGTTGTCTTTAATGTTCCTGACCTTACGCTTGCAGGTTCGGCAGTAATCGGCGCAATCCTGGGTATAGCAACTTTGATAGGCGATTTAATTGAATCTATGTTTAAGCGGGATGCTGACGTGAAAGATTCAGGCAATATTATCCCCGGGCATGGTGGTATACTTGATAAAATTGACGGTCTTCTGGTTGCAGGCCCTGCGCTTTATTTTATCTTGAGGTATTTTTAGATGAAGAGAATCAGTATTTTAGGCTCTACCGGTTCAATTGGCAGAAGCACCCTGGAGGTTGTCGGCCGCTTTCCAGGTAAATTCAAAGTTCTTGGTCTTGCTGCCAAAAAAAATGTTCAGTTGCTGGAGAATCAAATAAATACCTGCAGACCCGAGTTTGTTGCTGTTGCAGATGAATCTGCCGGCGAGGAGCTCAAAAAAAAGAATCTTCCTGTAAAGGTTCTGACAGGCAATAAAGGGCTGGCAGAGATAGCAACCCTTGAGAATGTGGAAATGGTGGTCTCGGCTATAGTTGGGTCCGAAGGTCTTCTGCCCACGCTTGCTGCCATAAAGGCTGGAAAAAACATAGCCCTTGCCTCGAAAGAGGCGCTTGTAATGGCAGGCTCAATAATTATGGATGAGGCTTCGAAAAAAGGAGTAAAGGTAATCCCTGTTGACAGTGAGCATAGCGCTATTTTCCAGTGTATTAACGGCAGAAGCAGAAATGAAATTCGTAGAATAATATTAACAGCCTCGGGAGGCCCTTTTTTTAAAAAAAGCCTGGCAGAGCTTAAGACAGTAACTCCTGAAGAAGCCTTAAAGCACCCTAACTGGCTTATGGGGGAAAAGATAACAATTGATTCAGCAACGATGATGAACAAGGGACTCGAGGTGATTGAGGCATATTGGCTTTTTGGTTTGCCAGCCGGGAGGATTAAGGTTCTTCTTCATCCGCAGAGTATAGTGCATTCAATGGTCGAGTTCATTGACGGGAGTGTTATAGCTCAGATGTCGGTGCCTGATATGAAAGGGCCTATAACTTATGCGCTTTCCTATCCGCAGAGATTTGAGCATGTTCTGCCGTCACTTGATTTATCAAGGACAGGAGAGCTTACATTTGAGGATCCTGATAGGAACAAGTATCCGAGTCTGTCATTAGCGTATGATGCGCTCCGAACCGGCGGGACAATGCCTGCTGTGCTGAATGCAGCTAACGAAGCCGCTGTTGAGGCATTTCTGGATAAAAAAATTCCTTTTACAGGGATTCATGCTGTAGTTGCTGATGTTATGGCTCAGCACAGGGTCATGGACGGCAGTTCACTTGAAGATATTCTTGAGACCTCGAAGTGGTCAAGAGAAAAAGCAGAGGAAGCTATAAATGAAAGATGTGAAATAAAAACTAAAAAATAAATGTAAAATAAGAAATGAAAAGTTCTTAATTTCCACTTTTCTTTTTCCTGTTTCGTATTTATTCAATAGCGGAGGAATCAAAAGATGACATTTTTCTGGGCGGTAATTTTTTTTGGTATTTTAATTTTCTTTCATGAGCTTGGGCATTTTATTTTTGCAAAGCTCGTAGGGGTGAAGGTATTGAAATTCTCCCTCGGGTTTGGACCAAAACTGTTAGGCATAAAGATAGGGGAGACTGATTATGTAATTTCGGCAATTCCGCTCGGGGGGTATGTAAAACCCCTTGGCGAAGAACCCGGGGAAGAGATTAAAGAGGAAGACAAGCCTCGGGCTTTTAATTACCAGCCTGTTTGGAAGAGGACATTGATTGTCCTCGCAGGACCTGTTTTCAATCTCGTTCTTGCCTACGTTATTTTTGTTGTTTTTTTAAGCATGAAACTTCCTGTATTAATACCTGACCTGGAAAGGGTAATGAACACAACTATTGAGAATGTTCTGGAAGACTCGCCGGCAATGAAGGCAGGACTTAAAAAGGGTGACAAAGTTGTGTCAATCAGCGGGAAAGATATTACCACCTGGATTGAAGTTAATGAAAAAATCTGGGAAAATCCCGGCAAAGAGTTGAACCTTAGAGTATCAAGAGGCAATGAATTAATCGATATCAGGGTTGTCCCCGAATCAGAAAAGATTAAGGATCAGGAAGGCAAAGAGATAGTAATCGGAAATATAGGAATCTCAAAAATGTCTACTACCATAGCTGATGTTCTGGAAGACTCGCCAGCAATGAAGGCAGGATTTAAAACGGATGACACAATTGTGTCAATTGACGGCGAGGATATCGGCACATGGCTTGAAATGCAAGAAATAATTTCAAGGAGTGCCGGCAAAGAGCTGAACCTTAGAGTATCAAGAGGCAATGAATTAATCGATATCAGGGTTGTTCCCGAAGCTAAAGAGATCAAAGATCAGGACGGCAAGGAGGTTGTTCTTGGAAGGATAGGGGTTTCAAAGAAACTTGATGTTTTATTAATTCAAAGCAGTGGCATACTGGATGCACCTAAAAAAGGGCTGGAGGCAGTTTACCGCTGGTGCGTGCTTACGCTGCAGATTGTGGGTAAATTATTTACAGGTGCAGTTTCCGCAAAACAGATTGGAGGCCCTATTTTAATTGTGGATGCAGCGGCAAAAGCCGCATCCATAGGCGCTTCTACTTATTTTAATTTTATAGCCGTCATAAGCATTAACCTTGCAATTCTAAATCTTTTCCCGGTTCCTGTACTTGACGGAGGGCATTTAGTGTTCCTGTCCATTGAGGCAATAAGGGGCAGGCCCATGAGTGAAAGGATGACGGGTGTGTTGACCAAGGCCGGTTTTGCAATGCTAATGCTTTTGGTAGCACTTGTTTTTTATAATGATATTATGAGGGTTATTGTTCCGTGGGCGCAGAGGATGCTAAGTCCATGATGAATCTGTTATGCATTATGTGTTAATCGTCCCCTGCCTACCGGCAAGCAGGCGGCAGGCAGGTTCGCAATAACTAATAACCAATAACGGTTTCTTCGGGGATTTTTAAATGAATGTTGCACAAAAGTTAATATCCTCCCATCTCGTTACAGGCGCAATGAAGCCAGGTGAAGAGATTGCTATATCAATAGACCAGACTCTAACGCAGGATGCAACCGGAACTATGGCATATCTTGAATTCGAGGCAATTGGAGTTCCAAAGGTGAAGACAAAGCTCTCGGTGAGTTATGTTGACCACAATATGCTTCAAACAGGCCATGAGAATGCCGATGACCACAGGTTTCTCCAGACAATGGCAGGCAGGTACGGGATTTATTTTTCAAAACCCGGCAATGGTATTTGTCATCAGGTCCACCTTGAGAGGTTTGCAAAGCCGGGACAGACGCTTCTTGGCTCTGACAGCCATACCCCAAATGCAGGCGCCTCAGGAATGCTTGCTATTGGGGCGGGAGGCCTCAGTGTAGCAATGGCAATGGCAGGAGAGGCTTTCTGGATGATTATGCCTAGAGTTGTCCGTATAGGTTTAAGCGGGCATTGTTCGCCATTTGTTACAGCTAAAGATATAATTCTTGAGGTATTAAGACAGTTAACTGTAAAGGGAGGGGTTGGGAGTATACTCGAATACAGCGGGCAGGGCATAAAAAATCTTACCTTGACTGAAAGGGCGACAATAGTAAACATGGGTGTTGAGTGCGGGGCCACTACTTCTGTGTTTCCTTCGGATGAACAGACAAAGGTATTTCTCGGTGCGCAGCAGCGCGAGGCTGATTGGGTACAGCTCGAACCTGATCCTGACGCTGTATATGATGAAGAAATTAATATATCGCTTAATGCGCTTGAACCAATGATTGCAACTCCCTCAAGCCCTGATAACGTTAGAGTTGTCAGGGAAATTGCTGGTGTACCCATCAGGCAGGTATGCATCGGTAGTTGTGTAAATTCTTCTTATGCTGATATCATGCTTGCAGCAAATGTACTAAAAAACAATAAGATTCATCCTGATGTAAGTCTTACAATAAGTCCGGGCTCAAGACAGGTTCTTCTTATGATTACAGAAAACGGGGCATTATCAGACCTTATAGCAGCAGGAGCAAGAACGCTTGAATGTGCCTGCGGTCCCTGTATTGGTGTGGGTCAGGCGCCTGCAGCAGGAGCCGTATCTTTAAGAACATTTAACAGAAATTTCCCGGGCAGGAGTGGCACGCCTGATGACAAGGTTTATCTGTGCAGCCCGGTTACTGCCGCGGTTTCAGCTATTAACGGGATAATCACTGACCCGCGAGACTTTCTTGAACATTTCAAAGCCTTCGACCCGAGCTCAGGCCGAGGGTTTCAGAGTTCACAGTTCACAGTTAAACTGCCTGAGAAATATGTTATAGATGATTCAATGATAATTCCGCCTTTAAAAGAACCCGAGAAGGTCAGGATTGAAAGAGGCCCCAATATAAAACCAATTCCGATAAAAGGAAAGCTTGAAAAAACTTTAAAGACCAGAGTGATTCTTAAAGTTGGGGATAATATAACGACTGATGACATAATGCCCGCAGGAACCAGGATTCTCTCGTTGAGGTCCAATATCCCTGCTATATCTGAATATCTTTTTTCGAGAATAGACCCCACATTTTCGGTCAGGGTAAAGGCCTCAGGTGGCGGTGTTATTCTCGGAGGAATAAATTATGGCCAGGGTTCGAGCAGGGAACACGCTGCCATTGCGCCAATGTATCTGGGGATCAAGGTTGTGCTTGCTAAATCATTTGCACGTATCCACAAGGATAACCTTATAAATTTTGGTATCCTCCCCCTGATAATATCTCCGGAAATATATAATGCTTTAGAGCAGGACAGTGAAATAGAATTCCCTGAAATGGCAGGAGAAACAGGGGAATCATCAGATGTTACACTCATCGATACCGGGACAGGAGTGGCTTATAAGGCAGTAAATAGTCTGACTCAAAGGCAGAGGGAGATAACCCTTGCAGGCGGACTTCTCAACTATATAAAAAGGCAGGGTTCAGGGTTCAGGGTTCAGGATGAAAAAACAGGGTAGAAAGAAAAAAACTGCCTTAAAAAAAGGAAATAATCTGTCCAGCCTCTATGCAGTTGTGATTGCCGGTGGTTCCGGCACGAGATTCTGGCCTCTCAGCAGGGAGGATACGCCTAAACAGCTTTTAACTATTGGCGGAAAACAGACCTTAATCCAGGCGACTGTTTCGAGGATGGCTTCGATAATTCCTATTGAACGTACATTTATAGTTACAAATCCTGTCCAGGCTGAATCTATTAATTTCCAGCTTCTTGCTATGACCGGGATGTCATGCGATTCGAACTTTATACTTGAACCTGAGGCAAAAAATACAGCGCCGGCCATTGGGCTTGCTGCGGTTCATCTGAGGCGTCTTGACCCGGAGGCAGTAATGGTTGTTCTTCCTTCAGACCATATAATCAAGGATATTGATAAATTCCGTGATTCCATTCTCCTCGGAGCAAAGATATCCGCAAGGGGATATCTTGTTACTATTGGCGCAAGGCCGAACAGACCTGAAACAGGATTCGGATATATTAAAAGCGGGAAGAGAATAGAGGAAGGCATATATAAGGCTGATGAGTTCAAGGAAAAACCTGATAAGAAAAAGGCCAAGGAGTATCTAAAGGATGGCAGGTATTACTGGAACAGCGGCATATTTATCTGGAAGGCTGACATAATACTCAATGCAATAAAAAGGCACATGCCCGAATTGCATGACGGGCTTGTCAAGATTGAGGGCGCTATAGGAACTGAGAAATACGAGCCGGTTGCGAGGAAAGTATTTTCAGAAATTAAATCAGAGTCAATAGATTACGGTATCCTTGAGAAGGCAGTAAAAGTGGCAGTGGTAACTGCAGAGATGGACTGGTCTGATGTAGGCAGCTGGAATACTCTGGATCATGTATTACCGGTTGACGGTGATAATAATGTAATAAAGGGCAATCTTATAACCATTGATAACAAAAACTCTATTTTTTTCTGCGGCAAAAGGCTTGTTGCAGTAATTGGCCTTGAAGACATGATTGTAGTTGATACCCCTGATGCAACACTTATATGTCCAAGGAGCAGGGCACAAGAGGTAAAGAAGATTGTGGATATCCTTAAAGGACGCGGAGCAAAGGAGTGTATTACCCATATGACCGTGTTCAGACCATGGGGGTCATATACAGTGCTTGAAACAGGAGATAGATTTAAGATAAAAAAAATAGAGGTAAAACCGGCTGCAAAACTCAGTTATCAGACGCATCACCATCGCAGTGAGCACTGGATTGTTGTAGCAGGCACAGCAAAAGTAACAAATGGAGACAGGACTTATAAAGTCCATCCCAATGAAAGTACATATATTCCTGCCTCTACAAAGCACCGCCTTGAAAATCCCGGGAAAATACCCCTCCAGATAATAGAGGTCCAGAACGGCGATTATCTTGAAGAAGACGATATAATAAGATTTGATGATGAATATAAAAGGAAAACCGGGGAATAGCTTAACTGCTAACATTAAGTTTTTACTTAAGGAGTTTTAAACTCTAATAATTAAACTACGCAATTCTCTATTGCAGTGCCTATATGGTCTCGGTCTGTATTATGAAACAGATGATGCTTCAATTTTTAAAAAGATTGGCAGGCTCTCCTTTTTTTAAGATTTAGTTTGACAATTTGTATGAAATTAAGGTTGTGTTAATAATTCTGTGTAAATTCATTTAAGGGATTCATTCTCCATTTATCATTCAAATGATTTTATACATTTTGACATGTTATTATACAATCGTTTATAATATATCATTATGATGATGGTGAAAAGTTAAATGACAGAAGTATTAATGAATATAAAGCAGGTTGCGAAATATTTGCAGATGAATAAGATGACAGTGTACAAGCTTGCCAGGGAGGGTAAAATACCTGCCTTTAAGGTTGCGAGCGAATGGAGGTTTAAAAAGGAATTAATTGATGAGTGGTTGATGAAACAACTCCAGGGAAAACCTGAAGTTGAAGGTCTTGGAAATGCGGCCGTATTAAAATTCGGTAAAACTGTTCTGGTAGTGGATGACGACAGGATAATCAGGGATTTTTTTGCACGCTCACTTTCAGAATTTGAGGTTTCTACTGCTGCGAGCGGACATGAGGCGCTTGATATGATAAAGAAGAACAGGCCTGATCTGGTATTGCTAGATATACAGATGCCAGGGATAGATGGAATTGAGACTTTAAAGCAGATTAAGCAGATAGATAAAAATATCGTTGTCATCATGCTGAGCGCCTATGGGACTTTGGATACAAATATTGAGGCGGCCCATCTGGGCGCGTACACTTCAATTGCCAAGCCTTTTGACCTGGGAGATATGAAGTTGGTTATTAAGAATGCAATGGTAAGCAGTGGCTGAAGGGGGAGAATATTCCAACCCCAAAAAAGTCAAAAAAACGGGGATAATTTACCCTGTAGCTCGTTTTATTTCCCACTTCCTCATCCCCACTTAAATAAACAAAACATCTGCATTAAAGTTTCACAGCGCAGAACTGAATTTTTTTTGACATATAAGATATTATCTTATGCCGGCAGGCGTAAAAGAGGAGAACATTATAAGTCAACCTCTATGCCTGCCAGTTTTTTAACACCCTGCCCGCAATAAAAAACACCCACAAAAAATAAAATACTTTTTTGCTTGACAAGCCTTTTTAAGGAAGGTATTATTATAATGGATAATATTATAAAGTAATTTTTTGTAAATTAATCAATTATATGATATTTAATATTATTGAATGATATTAAATATCTATGGTTAAGCTACAAAAAGACTTTATAAAAGGATGAGAATGAAAAGCCAGAGAAATACTTTTTCTTTTTTCGGTTTTCACCAAAAGAACTTTTAAGAAAGGTTTGGGAGGTGTTACTTACTTGAAAGATGATAGAAGTAATATCCTTGTTGTTGATGATGATGCTGGTGTCCTAGAATCTATTTCAGTCCTTCTGACTGTAAATGGTTATTCTGTAACTCCCTGTGAAAATGCAAAAGCGGCAATTGCCAGGGTGCAGGCAAACTCTATTGATATTGTATTGACTGATATCAGGATGCCGGGAATTTCAGGAATCGGCCTTCTGGAGAAGATACATTCCTTAAATCCTGAGTTACCTGTAATACTGATGACTGCATACACTGAGTTAAATTTAGCTATTAATGCGATAGAAAGCGGTGCCTTTAATTTTATAGTAAAGCCCTATAACACTGAATACCTTCTTAATACAATAAAAAAAGCTGCCCAGCATAACAGACTTATCCGGATGGAGAGAAATTACAAACAATCGCTTGAAGAGACGTTAAGGAAGAGAACCCAGGAAATAGTTGACCTTAACATGGAGATTATAAAACGATTGACAGCGGTTGCTGAGTTCAGAGATTCTGATACAGGCTCCCACATCTCAAGGATTGGACTTTATTCAAGCGCGATTGCAGAGTGGCTGGATATGCCAAAGGATTTTATCGAAAATATGGCATATGCGGGCTCTCTCCATGATATAGGGAAAATAGGTATACATGATGAAATACTGCTAAAACAGGGCCCCCTTACATCAGAAGAATTTGAGGTTATGAAGACACATACTCTTATTGGAGAAAAAATGCTTACAGGTTCATCCCATTCTGTTCTGGAGATGGCCGCATCAGTTGCATTGAATCATCACGAAAGATGGGACTGCACCGGGTATCCGAGGGGATTGAAAGGAGAAGATTGCCCGATTGAGGGACGGATAGTATTGATTTGTGACCAGTACGATGCATTAGTGAGCAAGAGACCGTATAAATCTGCGTTTAGTCATGAAAAGACTTTTAATATCCTGACTAAAGGAGATGGAAGGACTATGCCTGAACATTTTGACCCCAAAATATTGAACTCGTTCATCGAGCTGGCCCACAAATTCAAAGAGATACATGAGGCTCATTGTGATTGATTTTTATTAATAACTAACAGATATTAATGAGAAAGCTGTTTACTTGCGAGCAACTCGGGAAATTAAATGCATTTATATTGAATCGGATCAGAAAAACATAGTCTGGAATAATGCTGTTACCCCTTTTTTTAAAAACCGCAGTATGTAGCAACCTACCATTATTTATAGCTCTGATTAAAATTGTATAAAATTATGTTATAATTTTTACTTGACAAGGTTGCTTGATAAGGCTATTATTGTATGATATTATGATTTTAGGAACAATATAATATAAAATATAGATGGCTTGACAGGCATACAATACATTATAGGATGCAATTGAGAAGTATGCTTTATAGGGTAGATAAGAAATTTCAAGAACTTTAGGGTATGGTAGTGTCAAGACTTCTGTGTAAATTCCTTTAAGGGTTTAATTCTCCATTTGTCATTTAGATGACTTAAAACTGCATAAACAATCCTCTCTATACTCTGAGAATTATTAAAACAACTCATGGGCCTTGTCCTTCTTCTCACCTCCCTGAATGCCCTTTCTATTACGTTTGTCGTCCTTAGTTTCTTCCTTATCTCTTTGGGACAATAAAAAACATTCAGTAACTCCTCCAGATCCTTCTCTATGCACTTCACTGCCTTAGGAGATATGTCTTTCCATTTGTATGCCCATCTCTTGAATACCTTTACCGCCTCTTTCCTGTTCTCTGCACTATAAATGCCCCTTGCCTCGTTTATGCATTTATCCACACACTTCCTCTTAAGATTATTAGCCACATTCCTCATTTTGTGTGCCCAGCACCTCTGCCTCTTTACGTATGGATAGATGTTGTCCACTGCATTCTCAAGCCCAGCATTGCCATCCGTGGTAATAAGACCTAATGCATCTCCTGCAAGTCCCCGATTATATAGCCTGTTTAAAAACCCTTCCCACCTCTTTTCACTCTCGTGCTTCGTTACCATGAAATCTATAAGTTCTCTCTTGCCATCAATCCCTATCCCATATGCTACAAGTATTGCCTTTTTCTTTGACCCAAACCCTGTTTTTGTCTTTAGTACTATGCCATCCAAAAACAAATACAGATATTTATCTTCAATCTTACGATTGTGGTACCTCTTTACTTCCTTATCAAGACTCTTTGCTATATTGGATATTGTCTGAGCACTTATTGCCTCCCCAATTATTGGTCTTAATGCCGCTCCCGTTAAACGTGTTGATGCCCAAGATAAGAATATCTTCTTTAATGCTTCATCTACTTCTTTTACCCTTTGTTTGTACCGGGGGATTATTTGACTCTCATAGCTCCCACTGCGTATCCTGGGCATCTTTATCTCAAGACGACCATCTTTAAGTGTTATCCATCTCTTCCAGTACCCGTTCCTTTGATCCTGACGCTCAGAACTGCGCTCATAAAGACTACAGCATATCCACTCACTACGCTCTGCATCTAATGCCTCCTCTATCAGCTTCTTCCTAAATGCCTTTACTGCCTCATCATGCTCTTGCCAATAACCCTTGAAACTTAAGTTGAATTTCTTCCATAAGTCTCTTACTGTTAATTCTGTCAGATCTTTTACTGGCATGGGTGTATCCTCCTTTTAAGTTATTTGGACGTAACTTATGGAGAATACACCCTCTTTCTTTATCCTTCAACCTTTTTACACATAAAAGTTTACGCTACCAAACTGCTCTGCAACATTGACGAATCCCGGGATAATCATTTAAAATCGTTTGTTCTTTATGTTGCCGGAGTGGTCTATGACTCGTTGAGTCAACGACTCTTAGAGCGGAATTTGGTAGACCTGCCTGCCGGCAGGCAGGCGCAAGGGACTTAGAATGCATAATATTAATAATAAATATAGTCCTTACATTAAGTCCCTGATAGTATTGGTAAGAAGCAAAGAAGAGGAGCACACGTATAATCAGGCATGCCGGAGTGGCGGAATTTGGTAGACGCAAGGGACTTAAAATCCCTCGGTCTTTAAGGCTGTGCCGGTTCAAGTCCGGCCTCCGGCACCATAAAGCAAGGGACTTGGAATGAAGAGTGAACGTACACCCCGAGGTCTACAAGTCGCAGACTTGTAACGGGGCAGGCGAGCGAATCTAATAAAAATTTATTCCTTACATTCGTGTTACCTGCATTGGATTGCAGGGAACACCATTGAAGGTTCTCCCGATAAATCGGGATCCGCCCGAGGCGGAAAGTCCGGCCTCCGGCACCATATAAATTAATGACGTACTATGCTAAGCAATCCCCTCATTTGAAGAGGTAATATGACTACTGTTACCACTGCTCTTTGTTTGTTCTAAAGATGTTTGAAGTAGGTTAATAAACCTCTCGATACCAATACGGTCTATTGCTACGCGAGAAAAAGTTTTAATTGAACTTGGCTGGCCACCTTTTGTCGATGGCTCTTGAAATCTAAATTCAAGAATAAAAGTCTGACCGTTATTAGTAGTAATGCCAAAATGGTTACAACAGATTGGAATCATTTTTTCATTGTCCATATTTCACCTCCATAAGTAATAGTCTACATTAGAAAACGTAATTTTGCAAGCTTTTTATTTAATAAACTTAATAAATATACTAAAATACCTATATTATTGGTAATATATTGACAAATTTAACTTTATTGTATATACTTATTTCATAATGGAATTAGATTTAAAACACATATTGAAATTAAGAGATGAAGTGTTGAAGTCTCTAAATGGGAAGGTGGGTGATTTCTTTTTGGGAGGAGGTACGGCATTATCGTTATACTATCTACACCATAGAGAATCTTTTGATTTGGACTTTTTCACAAAAGATTTTACCAAAAAAAAGATAAAAGCTATAATTTCGGAAATAGAAAACTATCTGGGTGTCAAAACAATAAGCGAAGAGGAGGTAATTTCAAAAAATAGGGCTAAAATAGTGCGTTGCTTTATACCGGCAAGTGACAAAAAGCTTTTAGATGCACATGAAAACAAAAACTCTCTAAAGATAGACTTCCTCGAAGATGTTTATTATGATATCCAATCACGTGAAATTGTTATAGATGGTATTCCGATATTATCGCAAGAGAATATTTATTTAAGAAAAATATATGCGGTATGTGGTGTTTTGGAGACACAAGACAAAGTAGGGAGAAAAAGATTTGTTGGTGGTAGAGAAGAAGCAAAAGATTTGTTTGACTTATACTTTCTTTCAAAAGATTTTATGCGGCTATCAAAATTTGTAGCAGAGCACTGTCAAGAAGAAAAAGAGAAAGTAATTACATGGTATAGCAGTTATAAAAGAGAGGAAATGAAATTGGGGATTCTTGAGTTAATAATTATAAAAGAAACAGACTTTTATGATATAGAACGGCATTTCAAAAAAGAAGTAGAAGATATGATTGAAAAGGAGCTTTATTAAGATGAAAAAAAATATATTTTGGGATAAAGATATAAGTATAGATAAGGTTAAAAACATACTAAAAGATGAATCACACCCGAGATTTATATATTTTGCCGCTCTCTTGCTGTCAAGAACAAGTGATATAAAAGAAGTCTTTACTGATTATTTAGACAAGGTTGTATTTTGCGTACAATGGCGAAAAATTAAACAGAAAATGCGTAAAGATAAATGGAATAATCCTAAGATTAATTTTTGGAAAGAAGTCTATAGGGTAGTTTTACAGAAAATGGATATTAACGAGAAACAGATTTTTCCTAAAAGGGATGAACTTAAAAACCCAGAACTTAGAGCGCTTGCGGGGAAAATAAAAGAAGCTAGAAAAAAAATGGGTTGGACGCAAAAGAGATTAGCTGAGAACGTAGGATTATCACAGCAAACAATTTCTTTTATCGAAAAAGGAAATCTTAACTTTTCCTTTGAATCGTTAATGAAGATAATTAGTGCTTTAAATTTTAGGATTTCATTGGAACCTAAAAATGAATATCCCAGAGGAATAGATACGAGTAGCCCTTATTCTTTCTCTTTAGATATGAGTACGAAACATGATTAACTACGCCCCAAAATTGTTCCCGCGAGCTTATTATTCCACCTGATTCTACCCGACTCCATCTGACTTAGAGAGAAAAAAGAAAGTCCTTGAAAATAAAAAATAAATTATTTGAATGTAACTGCAACTTGAAAGCTTACATTAATAAGCCCTTCTTATTCTCAGGGCTTATTAAATCAAGGGCTTGTAAAGATTAAAAATAGACTCATTTAAGGGTTCCCCTCCATGGTCGAATAGATTCGCCAGGGAGAACGGATCCGCCCGAGGCGGAAAGTCCTGCCTTCGGCACCATTGTCTTTGTGTAATGGAACTTACGGAATGACAAGTGAGGAAATTAAGACTGTTGAAGAGTCTTTAAAAAAGGGGTAGCTTTATTGCGCTTATTTCCGAAATGGTACTTTTACTAATATAGGTTTTACATTAAATTTATCTTCTATATCTTTTATCATCTGTTTTCCATGTGAAATGGTTATTATCCCGGGGATTCTGATTTTGTTAAAATTGTTTTGCTCGACGATATAAGCATCAGGATAATATTTATTTAATTCCGCCAGAATTTTTTTTGAATAGGCTGAAGTTCTCCATGCCCCAACCTGAATAAAATATTCTTTATTCTCAAGCGACACTTTGTTAATCATCGATTGTTCAGAATTTGCAACTTCATCATGTTCTGGCATTTTGGTTCCTGCCTCCTGGAGAGGTTGCTGTTTACCTGATTGTGGTAAATTCCTGATAGCCTTCTCACTGGGCTGAATATTTTCAGTGGAATATAAAGGTATGTTTTTTTTAAGATCTTGACTGGTAATCAATTTATTTTGAATCGGGCTCTGACTTTTAAAGCCATTTCTGATGTCTTCTATCTCTACTGACAAAGTCAATACTAAAAAAACTGAGACAGCTATTATGATAAGTATATGTTTCGAGGTTTTATTTTTTTGATTTTTTGCTTTAAAAGGGGTGTTTTTACTCGCAAGATCAGGCTCCCGACGGAGCTCTTTTTTTGTAAATTCTCTATAAAAATCCATCTTCTTCTCATGAACTGTTTTTTCTTTTTCAGCTTCTGCTGTATTTTCTACGGATTCAACAATATCATCGTCTGGGCTATCGGATTTATGAGCTGAGACAATAGTGTTTTCTACCTTGAACAGTTTTTTATCTTCAGAGCCGGAAATATTAGTACCCTCAGGATTTCTTTCAAACAACTCTGATCTGAAATCCTCTTCTTGAGAATCATTAAGTTTGGCAGCAAGTTGTTCCTTGTCTCCCAATTCACTCTCAATGTCTCTATCGCTAAACAAAGAGTCAATAGAAATATTTCCGGCAACAGATATTAATTCTAATATCTTTAGCCTGATGTCTATATCCTTTTCTTTAAATTCTATCCCCATCAAACATGCAAACTTATCAATCTTATCCTTCCGTACTACCGTACCCACGAAAGAAACCAACAAATCATTCTCCGGATGCTTTGATTTGAAGTCCAGGTTTTCTCCAGGCTCAAGGTCAAGGTATAGTGTTTCTAAACTGAATCCTCCACAAGAGAAATTATTTACTATACCAAAGAACGTAGAGGTTGGTTTCTTTAAAGGTATGAACTCTATAGGAGCGAGAATTTTGAATCTTTTAAATGCCCTTTGATCAGTCAACATTTCTTTTTTTCTTTAGTTTAATGGCGCTTGTCATATCATTTAAGCTAACATCACTTCTTCAAGTGATACCATTTCTTTGATGTTAAGTGTTGCTGCCATTGATTGTCAAGAATCCATTATTATTTTTAAAG
>JAZFSN010000150.1:0-9146 GCA_036446195.1 Thermodesulfovibrionia bacterium
ATTATAAGGCTCAGGGCTATGGCAGAAAAAGGTGTTCTGCAATACCCGATCATAGCAGTAAATGACGCATATACAAAGTATCTTTTTGATAACCGTTATGGTACAGGACAGAGCACTATAGACGGAATCCTCAGGGCTACAAACAGACTTATTTCAGGCTCTGTATTTGTAATCGCAGGGTACGGATGGTGCGGTAAGGGAGTCGCCATGAGAGCAAAAGGGATGGGTGCCAAGGTTATTGTAACTGAAGTGAATCCCTTAAGGGCACTGGAAGCCACCATGGATGGATTTGAGGTCATGCCGATTAAAAATGCTGCAGTAGTTGGTGATATCTTCATTACCGTAACAGGCGATATCAACGTAATCAGCAAAACACATTTTATATTAATGAAGGATGGAGCTATTGTGGGGAATTCAGGCCACTTTAATGTCGAAATTGCACTGAATGATTTAAAAAAGATAACCCGGAAAAAGAGAATGATACGGGAGTTTGTTGAAGAATTTACGTTAAAGAACGGCAGGAGGATATATATACTGGGTGAAGGACGTCTTATAAACCTTGCAGCTGCGGAAGGACACCCGTCGGCTGTTATGGATATGAGTTTTGCGAATCAGGCACTCTCGGCAGAATATATTGCCAGAACAAAAAAACCCCTTAATAAAATCGTGTACTGCGTACCTTCAGAGATTGACGAAAAAATTTCTGCCATGAAACTTTCCTCCATGGGGATAAAAATAGATAGGCTTACGGCGGAGCAGAAAAAATATCTGAAAAGTTGGGATATGGGGACTTAAAGAAAGGGTGATCTCCCTCTCTATGGAAAAATAATATAACTTAAGAATCAGGACTTCACAATACTGCCGTCACTCCTTAAATATATGACTTCTGCTATCTGCGCATTCCTTATCATGCGGTCACACAGCTTGCATGGAACTCCGTCTGCCAAAGTTCCATCTTCCTCAAATCCTGCAATATAAATGACTGCGTCTTTCATTCTCTCCGGGCTCCCGTTTATGATTGCATTCTGTTCGGCATGAACTGCCTCGCACAGTTCGTATCTTTCGCCAGACGGGATATTAAGTTCTCTCCTCTTGCATTTCTGTGTATCAATACAGTTTTCCACACCGCGTGGCGCCCCGTTATAGCCTGTGCTTATTATAACTTTATCCTTTACGATTACAGCCCCGTACTTTCTCCTCAGGCAGGTCGACCTTGACGAAACCACCTTTGCAACCTCAATAAAATAACTATCCCAGTCAGGACGCAAAAAGATTCCTTTCTGAAGCACCAACCATGATCTTCCATGTTGTACTTTCTTTCTTATCCTCAAGAATAATCCCTTTTCCTTCAAGCTCTTTTCTTATCTTATCTGCAGCCGGCCAGTCTTTTCTATCCCGGGCAGCCTGCCTTTCAGCTATTTTCCCCAGTAAATCTTTTTCTGAAAGTTCCAGGTGTTTTGTCTTTATTAATGATTTATACCAGCTCTCGGGCGGCCTGTTAAATATATTGAGAACGCCGCCGACTTCAGCAAGAAGCTCCTTTGTCCTGAGTAGGGTTTCTTTTGCTTTCCCGCCTGAAGGCCTGGAATCAAGGAACTTGTTAGCCTCTCTTAGCAGTTCATAAATAAACCCCATTGCAAGGGCTGTATTGAAATCATCATTCATAGCGGCGTGGAACTTTTCCTTAAAGGAAGCGAGCAGATTTTCAAGTTCCGTGGAAGCTGTAACCTTTTCAACAGTTCCGGCTGTTTCAATAAAATCATTAATTCTCATAACAGTTGAATAGTATCTGTCTACAGAGATTTCCACTTCATTCAACTGCACATCTGAAAACTCTATGGGGCTTCTGTAATGAGCTGTAAGCAGAAAATATCTCACCACTTCGGGTTCAAACCGCTCAAGGATTTCCTTAATTGTGAAAAAATTTCCGAGGGATTTTGACATCTTTTCCTTATCAACCGTTATAAACCCGTTATGTATCCAGTACCTGACAAAAGGCCTGCCTGTAAAGGCTTCGGTCTGGGCTATCTCATTTTCATGGTGAGGGAAAATCAGGTCAGCCCCGCCTCCGTGGATATCAAAAGATTCATTTAAATATTTAGTTGACATGGCAGTACATTCTATATGCCACCCCGGCCTGCCCCTGCCCCACGGGCTTTCCCATGAGGGTTCACCCTTTTTGGAAGACTTCCATAAAACAAAATCAAGAGGGTTTTTTTTCCTCTGGTCCACGTCAACCCTTGCTCCCGCTATCAGTTCTTTCAGGTTCTTTTTTGAAAGTTTCCCGTAATCAGAGAATTTATCGACTTCAAAATATACATCTTCATCGACAATGTAGGCATAACCTTTATCAATTAGCCCTTTGATGGTCTCTATCATTTCCTTTATATGGTCTGTTGCCTTTGGCTCAATATCAGCCCTGCTTACGCCCAGCAAATCCATATCCCTGTAATATTCTTCAGTATACTTTCTCGCAACTTCATCAGCAGGGATTTTTTCATCCAGAGCTTTCGCTATAATCTTATCGTCAATATCAGTGATGTTTCTCACATGAGTCACGGAAAAGCCCCTGTATCTCAGATACCTCTTTATAATGTCAAAGACAACCGCGCTTCGTGCATGGCCTAAATGACATACGTCATACGCCGTAATCCCGCACACATACATCCTCACTGTCTTGGGGATAAGAGGAACAAAATCCTCTTTTTTTGCGCTTAACGAGTTGTAAATCTTTATCATTTCCTCCTTGCCTTCCAATCTATTAATTTTCCTTTCCAGTTCTGTAATATGTTTTTTAACCTCTTCAAATTTCTCCTCGATTGGGTCAGGCATATGCACATGATCGAGCATTTCCACAAGACCTTCTTCAAGAATTTTAACCACCTTCTTTTTTATCACTCTCCCCGGCACACCGACAACAACAGAATTTTCAGGCACAGAGTTTAACACCACGGAATTAGCTCCTATTTTAACGTTATCTCCTATTGATATTGCACCAAGAATTTTTGTCCCTGCACCAACAACCACATTATCGCCGAGGGTGGGATGCCTTTTGCCCTTTTCCTTTCCTGTCCCTCCCAATGTAACTCCCTGATAGAGAAGAACATTTTCTCCGATTTCTGCTGTCTCCCCTATGACGACACCCGCGCCATGGTCAATAAAAAAGCCCTGCCCTATTTTTGCACCGGGATGTATTTCAATCCCCGTAAGAATTCTTGCAAGATGGGAAAGGAAACGGGGTACAAACGGAACACCTTTTTCCAGCAGAAGATGATTGATTCTGTGGATTAAAATAGCATGAAATCCCGGATAGGCAAAAACAACCTCAAGCCCGTTTCTTGCGGCCGGGTCCATTTCAAACACAGCCCTGTAATCACATTTTACTTCATCCCATAATCCCATAGAAGGTATTGTACAACAGAAACGTTATTAGTTATTAGTTATATGTTATACGAAATTGATTTTGCAAACAACGATTAACGTATAACGAATAACGGGCTATCTATAATTGATAAACTCCATGTGAATACCGAAATCTTTATCTTTTAAAAGGTTGATTGTTGACTGCAGGTCATCTATCTTTTTCGCTCTTACACGCACCTGATCTTTCTGTATTTCAGATTGAGTCTTGAGCTTTGTATTCTTTATTGTCTTAACAATCTCCCTGGCCTTCTCAGTCGGAATCCCCTGTTGAAGGTTTATTACCTGTTTAACAGTTCCTGATAGCGAAGATTCAATTTTCCCGTAGATTAACGACTTAAGAGGCACCTTCCTCTTGACCAGTTTGTTCTGAAATATATCGATTACGCTTTTTAACTTATATTCATCATCAGACACAATATTAATCTCATTTTTGGCCTTGTCAAGCTCTATACTGCTCTTACTTCCCCTGAAATCAAATCTTTGCCCGATTTCTTTCATGGCCTGCTGAACTGCATTTGAGACCTCCTGGAGGTCAACTTTGCTTACAATATCAAAAGAATGTTCCTGAACCATTACAAAAGCCCTCCTGATTTAAATTTAATAATTTACTGGAAATTTAAAGTGTCAAGCTGTGATATTTTATTAATCAAACGGATGATATGTCAACCATAGCAGATAATTTTAAATGTAAATTCAGCGATAAATTTAAAAATTTAAACGAGTGTCATTATAAAAAATATAATTATTTTAATAGCTTACAGCTCTCCACGTGTTGTGAGGACTGGTTATTTATATGATTTAACTCATATCTTTTTTATTGAAATTGAACCACTCTATGGGTATAATTTCGCCTGAATCCATAAAAGGAGAAAATTCCATGAAAAAAGTTTCCAGAAGAGATTTTATCAGGCAGGGTTCTATCGCAGTCCTCGCGACAGGAAGCGTTATTTATTTTAATCCTTTTGAAGTCTTTGCCGGGGACCCTGAGAAGGACCTGGTCTGGGACAAAGCGCCATGCAGGTTTTGCGGAACCGGATGTTCTGTGATGGTCGGGACAAAAGACGGAAAGATTATAGCTGTTAAAGGCGACCCTCAATCATCAGTTAATCAGGGGACGCTTTGCGTTAAGGGTTATTCACTGCCTTTTATCCAGTACGGCATGGACAGGCTCACCCGGCCGCTTATCAGGATGAAAAACGGCCAATATGACAAGCGCGGTCACCTGACCGAGACCTCCTGGGATAATGCAATGGACCTTATCGTAACAAAAGTTAAACAGGCCATAAAAGAAAAAGGCCCTGATTCTGTCGCCATGTTCGGCTCAGGCCAGTGGACAATCTGGGAGGGATATGCAGCCTCAAAACTCTGGAAAGGGGGATTACGTTCAAACAGCCTTGAGGTCAATGCGCGGCACTGCATGGCAAGCGCTGTTGCCGGCTTCATGACGACCTTTGGCATGGATGAGCCTATGGGGACATATGAGGATTTTAAACAGGCGGATGCCTTTGTCCTCTGGGGGGCAAACATGGCTGAAATGCACCCCATCCTGTTTTCCAAAGTCACAGACAGGCTCTTATCAAATAAAAAGGCACGGCTTATTAATCTCACAACTATCTCAAACCCCAGTTCTGAAATGGCTGAGAGGGAAATTATCTTCAAACCCCAGTCTGACCTTGCAATTGCCAATGGCATTGCCAATTTACTGATTAAAAAAGCCTGGATAAACAAAGAATTTCTGGGAAAACACGTACTGTTCAAGAGAGGCAAAGAGAATATCGGCTACGGGCTTAAAGATAATTTTAAATTCAAGGAAGAGGCAAAACCTGCAGATTTTGACGCGTATAAGGAATATGTATCCAGCTATACCCCTGAATATGTCGAAAAAATAAGCGGTGTTTCTCCGTCTGACCTGGACATTTTAACAAAGATATACGGCGCTCCGGATATAAAAGTCATATCCTTCTGGACCATGGGGATGAATCAGCATACCCGCGGTACATGGATAAATAATTTGATATACAATCTCCATCTTATAACCGGTAAAATCAGCGAGCCTGGAAATCAGCCATATTCCCTCACGGGTCAGCCGAGCGCATGCGGCACCTGCAGGGAAGTCGGCACTTTTACTCACCGCCTGCCGGCAGATATGGTAGTAACTAATCCTGAACACCGTGCTAAAGCAGAAAAAATATGGAAACTTCCGTCAGGGACTATTCCGGCAAAACCAACCTATCATGCTATAGAGATGCTCAGGGCGCTGGATAGAGGTGATGTACGGGTGCTCTGGAGCACGACCGCCAATCCGTTCCAGAGTTATCCTAACCTGAACCGTTACCGGAACGGTGCATTAAAAGACGGACGCTTTATCATTGTCTCAGACGTCTACCCAACCCGTTCAACCGAGGTTGCTGATGTCATTCTTCCGACTGCGATGTGGGTTGAAAAAGAAGGCGCTTTTGGCAATGCCGAACGAAGGACTCACTTCTGGAAAAAGATGATAGATGCCCCGGGCGAATCAAAATCCGACCTATGGCAGATTATTGAATTTGCAAAAAGAATGGGACATGGCAGGCTGTTTTCATACTCGGCATCAGATTATCCAATACCGGCAGGCCACAAGGAATCTGATACAAGCACAACAGCGGGATTTTACATGGAAAAAGCGCTCTGGGAGGAGTACCGGCAGTTTGGCCTGGGTTACGGTCACGATCTTGCCCCTTTTGAGGTCTATCATAAGACAAGAGGTTTGAGATGGCCGGTGGTAAACGGCAAAGAAACACTCATACGATATAAAGAAGGATATGATCCGTATGTGGAAAAAGGAAAGGGATTCCAGTTCTACGGCAATAAGAAACAGGGAGACAAGGCAACCGTATGGCTAAGGCCGTATGAAGCGCCGCCTGAGATTCCGGATGCTGAGTACCCTTTCTGGCTCTGCACAGGCAGGGTCCTTGAACACTGGCATTCAGGCACCATGACCAGGCGGGTAAAGAGCTTATTTAAAGCATATCCGCATGCCACCGGCAACCTGCACCCTGATGATGCAAAAAAACTCGGATTAAAAAGCGGTGATAAGGTAAGGATATCATCCCGGAGAGGAGAGGTTATCCTTCATGTGGAGGCAGGAGGCAGGGTTACCCCCCAGAAAGGGATGGTGTATGTCCCTTGGTTTGATGAAGACGTTATGATTAATAACGTTACGCTCGATGCTTTTTGCCCTATTTCCAAACAGGCTGATTTTAAGAAATGTGCCGTAAAAATTGAAAAGGTGTGACAAGAATAAGGAGAAATGCCATGAGATGTTCTTTTCTGTTTACATTATTTTTCGTACTGTTTTTTAGTGCTATATGCTCAAACAGCGCCTTGTCCGAAAATGTTTTTCAGTTTACCGGACTGGTAACCGGTAAGCCGGGTATGAATATCTATCCCGCATCTCTGCCGGGGGAAACCATCACTCTCGAGCGTCCTTACAAAGGAGCGCCTCCTCAGGTGCCCCACGACGTGACAGCGTTTATAATC
Source organism: Thermodesulfovibrionia bacterium (assembly GCA_036446195.1). GTDB lineage: Bacteria > Nitrospirota > Thermodesulfovibrionia > UBA6902 > BMS3Bbin08 > JAZFSN01. The sequence goes on from JAZFSN010000150.1 coordinate 6,943, forward strand.
AAAAGGGATGAAAATAACTGCCTTGACTGTCATTTAGAAGGTATGGAAGTAGAAAAGGGACACATTGCAACAAAGGTTCCTGCTTCACATCTTCTGAATGAATATAAAGGGAAAGATAAGAAAGAAAAGATTGCCGGCATCAGATACAACTGCCTGCAGTGCCATGTTCCCCAGGCTGAAGAAGAATTCCCGTTTGACCCAGGTGGTCTCGTTTGCGACTGAGTATTCATAAGAGACAGGTTAGGAGACAAATATTTATAAAGGTTAAGGCTGAGGTTGAGGTTGAGAATTAAAAAATATCTTTCTTAGCCTTAACCTTGACCTCAACCTTTTTAAGTTAGTACTCTCTGTAGTTTCCTTCCGCCTCGATTGCAAAACATGACCTTCCTTGTTATTTCTGACCTTTTTTGTCACCCTGTCACAGAATTTACAAAACCCTGGAGCCATATTTTAATCCCCTCTCTCTGAATAAATAAAAGGCATTTCGCAGCATATTGCTTTTTTAAATGATAGAAGGCATAAAAATTGCTATTAACTTCCTCAGAAGAGAAGAAATGGTGAAAATTTAATCACAAATAACGCAGAAAAGAGAAAGGAAGATTGAAATGCCTGATTTAAATAAGACGTTAGAACCCTGCTCTATATGCAAAAATGGATATACAACAATTCATCTGGAGTCCGTATCCGGATGGAAAATCTATGTCTGTAAAAGCTGTATCGAGGCTACTAAATACAATTTCATCTGGATATGCCTGAATTGCGGGGAAATATATATCAGACCAAAGTCCCTGACGATTAAAAACATTAATGATTACGAGCTCAGAAAAGCGTACACTCAGTGTGCGGATATGAAGACTATACAGGGGCTTGATATGTGTATAGAATGCGACCCTCACGAGCTATTTAATGGTATGAATGTAATGAAAACGGAAGCACAATGTTAAACTTTTAATTGAAATTAACCCCTTTGAAGCCCTGCAAAAGACAAAGCACCAAAGCATATTCACATTTTTTTCAAGTTTTCTTCACATTTTCTTCGAATCTAAAGGTTATTCTTTAATCAGGAATTGAAAAAATAAACTGGTCAGGGAGGGAGAAAATTATGCACGGCGGTTATCTTGGCGGAATGGGCCTGGGCGGACTTGGCTCTGGACGGTAAGGATAGAGACAACCTTTGACATTTTGAGGAAAAGATTTGCCTCGGGGGAAATTTCCAAAGAAGAGTTTAACGAAAACATGAAAGTTTTGATAAAAAGGAAAATGTAAGGAAAAGTTTGATAAGGACCCAACACTTTATAAAGAGATTTCTCAAAAACAGAATTGATTTTCTTTATTCAGATGAGCATAATATTGGCAGGTCCTGGCTTTACCATGTTTATCATGTATCGCCTTCTCAGGCGGTTTAACAGACCGCTTAACCATATTTACAAGATAACACTCGTGATGTCGTTGTATACCCTTGTCGTTGTAATCACAAGCATTTACATGCTGGGTCTTCCCATGAGCGGACGACATATGCATTAGGTGGCAATGTGTACTAACAAATTTTACAGATTAATATAAAGGAGAAACACTAGTATGAGCTTAAGAAAAAAACAATTTTATATTATTGCAGTTTGTCTCCTCGTGATTGCAGGTATATTTGTTGGACTGAAAGATGTGAGCGAATCAGCGAATAATGTAATCAACTCCGGCAAGACACCAGTGAATTCTGATCTTTCCGGCTTGATGGATTCAATGAATATAAGCCAATTCAAAGAACAGAGGAAATTGCCTGATTTTGACCTGATGTCTTTAGACGGAAATCGGGTTCAGTTTAGTCAGTATAAGGGAAATGTAGTTCTTGTTGCTTTCTGGGCGACATGGTGAAGCTGGTGCAGGAAGGAGTTGCCTTCCCTCGAGAACCTTCACCAGCATTTTAAAGAGAAACCCTTTGTCCTGCTGACTGTTAACGTTAATGAAAAAAAAGACGCTGTTCAGAAATTTATGAGCAGTAAAGGTTATTCCTTCACAGTATTGGTGGATGAAGACGGTCAGGTAACTGCTAATTATGGTATTCGTTCTCATCCAGCAAAATTCTTAATCGATACCAAGGGAGACTGGATTGGAGTTGCAAGCGGCTATGGAGAATGGGACAAAAAAGAGATGAAGTCACTTATCGAACTGTTAATCAGTTCTAAAGGGTAATTGAATGTCAGTATTAG
>JAZFSN010000151.1:0-9011 GCA_036446195.1 Thermodesulfovibrionia bacterium
TAAACTGCTCCTGGGCACATGGCAGGCTGTATTTTTCTGCGAGTTTGACGGCCCGCGTCACAGGCGGGTTACAGTTAAATTCATGAGAGATAGTTCTTAAATATTTCCATCAGACATAGAACCCCTATCTCTTAATCTCCTCCAATTGCGTGCGAACTGTCTCGAATTACAAAAGAAAATCTATGTCATGGAATTACTCTGATCGTGTCCTCTCCCTCGATAAAGTTACCATCGGAGGTCTCGCCTTGTAACACGATTATCTCATCAGTATCACCGAGAACGAGGGATTGGATATCGACGTGCACTACCAGGTCCAAAAGCCCGTCTGCGTTGACATCTTCGAAAGAAGCCATCGGTGTATTAGCCTTCCCTTTCAGTCTCACAAGAGCGCTTGCCAGTGTGACTGTTGTGGGAACTACAGTTGTAGCGTCAAATGTTGAAGAACTGAGTATAGCCACCGGTACCTTACCATTGGATCCCAGGTTGATACTGTTGGGATAACTGCCCGGTTTGACATCTATTGATACAAGCGAAAAAGAGCTGAGCGTACTTAAGAGCCATCCTGCATCATTCACTGAAAACGGCCAGTCAAAACCTACAGGGTTTTCAGCGGTCGGGAACTTCAGGTTTTTTACAAATTCAACATGTCTTAGTGATAAATCCTGATGTCCGGCAAGCAGTGCGGCATACCCGATAGAATCCCACGTGAAGCCGGCAGGGTCTACGATATTTGTTGTCCAATCAAGATTCAGCAACCCGTCCCAGCTATCGTTCAATGCAGACATCTGAGTTTGGGCTCTGGTTGAGCTTGCATCAATAAAGAGATGAGGCCAGATAATGGCTACCGTCCCAGGGTACCACTCGTTCAGATTGGCTTCTTCAAAAGTTCCATTTTCCAGCTTGGCGACCCGGTACAGCCCGGTGCCTTGATTAAACAATTCGGTATCGATTCCATCAAGGACCAGCTCAGCTGCGTTAATATATATTTGTGCTGCAACCGTGTCTCCGAAAACCATTTCCTCCAGTAGTGCCATCGCATTAAGCCCCCAATAAACCTCGCTATTATCCATCAGATACTTAATGTGAAAGTTGTTTTTAGCCCACGTTAATCCATCCACGTCCTGCAGACCCAAAATAACTCCTGCGATAGTCTCGAATTTTTCTTTGTTACCCGGAGCGTTCAGGAATGTCGTATCACCGCCTTCTTTGTAATAGGCCCAGGCCACTCCCAAAAATGTTGCAGCGTAGCTGTCAGAGGCGTCATCATGTTCGCACAGATTAAGATCAATGCCTGGTGGACAGGTAGACTCACCAGTTCCATCTGCCAAATACCAATGGTCGTAAACAAGACCGGGGGGGCTGCTGTTAAGATCTACGTGGCTCAGGTACCACTCCATCCAGCTTTTGACAACCTCGAACTTTCCATCAACAGATGTCTGAAGCAGACCTAACACAGCCAGATTTGAGTTATAAGGAACTACACGAAAGTAATAATTTCCATCTGAGCCAAGAAAACCCGGCGAATGATGAATCTTGATTGCCCCAAGACTGTCAGGGTAATTGGTATCAGTGTACTGCAAGCTCTTAATCCAGTTAGCAACGATCTCAACGTCAGCCGATGCAGCATAGAGTTGACTGTTAACTGAGGACAAATACAACATTAATAAAAGTGCAACCGAAAAAAAACGTTTCATAAATGTTTTTCCTCCTTTCAAGCAAGTTGAATATTAATAAAAATTGTTTTCCCTGAAAGATTGGAGAGATAAAAACCTTTGGTAGATTATACGTTGCTTAATGCAATAATTCAATACTATTTAATAGCTAAATAAACGGTAATAAACGTCACAAATGCGGTCAGACTTAAATAGTTGCGTTTAGGATGTTTTAGTCCTTGAAGTGACAAATGCGTGGGTAGCCCTTTCCGGATTTTTAAGATTAAGGAGGTCCTTTTTTGTTTGTTCCAGCATTTTTCTTTGACGCCCTACCCTGATTAATTTTAAACATTCCGGCAAGAGCGCACCAGGAATATTTATGGTACGTTGATTGGCAGTCCCTGATTCCCGAACCCCTGTTGCAATTATAAAATGGCGATATATAATAAATGCAAGGGGTGGGCATGAAAAGTTCAAAAAAAGATTCACAGAGGCCTCAGGAGATTAAAGTTCTAAAAGCCGAGATAAAAAGGCTGAGAAAAAATCTTGCTAAACTCACGCCTTCACTAGAAGTTATGTTAAGCCGCCGGGGGTTCAAGATATTCAAGAAAGAGCCTTCTGAAGATCTTTTGATTCCCTCAAACAAATATATAAACAGCTTCTATGAAAAATTAAAAAAATATTCATTCAGATTATTTCTCAGGGATGTAATTAAACATCAAAAATCATTCACTACTGAAAAAGTTGCTAAATATGCGACAAAGGAGGTTACATCCGGGTATATTGATTTTCTCCTGAAATCAGGAATAGCTGAATCGGTGTCTGATAAAGAACACCGACTAAAAAAAAGGCTTGTTAAGAGTTTTGGAGAGACCCTTGAATGGTTTATTGCCAGACTGATAAAAAAGGAATTCGGTGCTGAAACTGTGTGGGGAGTAAAATTCAGAAGACCCAAAGTCGGCGGCGACTATGACCTTATATCCAAAATTGATTCCTCAATTCTCTATATGGAAATCAAGTCCTCCCCTCCCAGACAGATTTATGATAAAGAAATAACCTCCTTTTTTGACCGTGTTGAGGACCTCTCTCCTGAAATATCAATTTTCTTTGTGGATACTGAACTCAGGATGAAAGATAAGATAGTCCCAATGTTTGAATCTGAAATAAAAAGACGCTACAAAAAACCATTGCCAGTAAAAAGGATAAAAAAGGAGCTCTTTAATATTAATAAAGAAATCTTTATAATAAATTCAAAAAAAGGTATTATGGCAAATATAGCAACTGTCGTAGGTTTAAAGTGGTATAAAACGTTATAACCGATTTAGGTGGAATATCTCGGGTTCTCAATAAAGTGCAATAGCTATACATAGCGTCATAAATCAACAACTAATGTCATTCCCTGACTTGCTTGCCCTCGAGTTTCTTAATCGGGGGACCGGGGAATCCAGAAAACACTGGATTGTCCGGTTAAACCGGACAATGACAAACAGCTTAAGATTTCTGTCGTTATGTATATAAATCATTACGGGAGGGCTTGATGGTTGTTACTCATGATATATGTGTCATCTGTGCGTGGAGGGTTGAATGCAAAAAAAAATTCTCAGTGAACGGCAGGGGGATCAGGTGCGCTGACTTTGTAAAAGACCTTGCATTTGAAAAGGATAAAAAGGAAATCAATGAGAGGAAAAAAGGAAAAGATACTTAAAGTGAAGCTCCCCGCCTACAAGGCGGGGCTTCCGAGCAAGGAATAATTATTTTTATTTATATAGCTGCCTTTCATCCCCGCTCACAGAGCGGGGCATTCAGGCAGCATCCTCGTAAATATTTAAATTATATGCTTTAACAGGGCAGAATAAAAGGATAAACAGAACTCGGTTAAAAATCTCGTCAGTTATGATGTTGTTGATATGGGAAAAATAGTTTATTCCTGAGATACGTGAGGAGAGGGATTTTCATTCCGCTCCGGTATTTCCTCTTTTTGTTCTGTTACCTGAGGAGATTCAATACCCTCAACTTCCTGAAACTCCTTAAGCGTGGGCAGTTCTGCAAGGTTCTTAAGCCCGAAATACTGAAGGAACTCCTTTGTCGTACCGTATATAAGGGGCCTTCCGGGAACCTCCTTTCTGCCGAGAATCTTAACAAGCCTTCTTTCAAGCAGTGTCTTTAAAACACCGTCTGAATTAACACCCCTGAGAACCTCAATTTCAGCCTTTATAATGGGCTGTTTGTAAGCAACAATGGCCATAGTCTCAAGCGATTGTTGTGAGAGCCTTGTGGGAAGCGCTGTAGCAAGAAGCTTTTTTACCCATGGCGCACAAGCAGGGTTAGTGACCATCTGAACCCCTCCGGCTACCTCTGTTATAAGGAGCCCCGGGTTTTTCAGCTGATATTCATTAATGAGCTCTACGATAATCCTTTTAACCTCATCTGAATTTATTTCTAAAATATTTTTTAAGATTTCTACAGTTAGAGGTTCACCGGATATAAAAAGGAGTGCCTCAAGTATAGATTTGGCCTCTTTATCTTCCATAATAATTTATAAAACCGCGAATAAGGTTTCCTAACCAAATGTTATGCTATCCCGGATATAATTAAAAGTGCGGAAAACTCACAATACTAACAAGACTAAGAAGCTTTTCTCCTGTATTTTCCCAGCGGATGTTCCATAAGTACCTTTGAATTTTCACCATTTCTTAACAGTTCAATCATTCTCTTAAGAGACTCTTCCTGAGATTTGTAAATGTCCATAACCGGTATTTCATAAGGGAAACGTTTATCAATAAAGTTTGATAAAGGCGAATAGTTTTGCACCCTTGAAAGAAACAGAATTCCTCTAAATATCCGTTTATTCATTTTAAAGGAGAAAAAAACACACTCAAGCATGTCTTCAAGAAAGACATCGTTCCTGTGGTGCACATTCTTTCTGGCAAGGCCTTTCAGGATTTTTCTGTATTTCTTGTCAATTATGCTGTCTGATTTTACTTCCATGAATGTATGTTTAAAAGGCAACCTGGTCTTCTCGAGGTTGTGAACAACAGTGTCAGCGGAAAGGTGTGTTAAATAGCCATACGCAAAGGCCTTTTGCTGGTTTGTCTTCGCAGCACCGAGCAATTTCCAGGCAATGTCCCAGTTGTGAGTGTTTTTTTTAAGTTCCTGAAACCTTTTGCCTATTATTATATCAGCACTCAGGTTCCCATATATAAAATCACTTTTAAATTTCTTAATTAAAGAGTAAATACCTGCAGGGATAAGGGTCGTTCCCAGATTCAATACCTCATTGCCGAGATAGACATGTGTGAGAGGGCCCCAGGCTTCTGCAGTAGAAGGAACCAGAAAGATCGATAAAAAACAAATCAATATAAACATGCAAAAGGTATTTTATTATATTTCTTACGATAAAATCTATAAAAAAAGGAAAGATAAGATATATTGAGAGCAAGACCTTGGCCCTATGACTTGATGTGCCTGTTGTTTGTTATTTTATTGAAATCTAAATGCATAAATCAAGAGAGTCATTAAATTGAAATTGAAGAGTGATATCACCAACGTCAGTATAGACATTGAACACACATTTACAAATTTATCTGCTATTATCTAATTGAATAACTAATCCTTTACCCCGTTAGAAAGCCCCGCCATTCCTGCCTGTCGGCAGACAGGTATGGCGGAGATACGATAAATAGATACTTAATTCCTTATAGAAAGGGCGGGGTCTAAAGCCCCGTCCTTTCTAACGGGGTTTACATTTTCGCTGAAAGCTATATAATCTACTTAAAATTCAGATTGCGCAGATTAAATACTCGTTGGAAAAAATCTGTGTAATCTTTTTAAAATCTGTGTAATCATAGGCTGGAACGAATTTCGTAACAGCCTAATAAAAAAATCCTACAGGAGGTGTTTTTGATGATTAAAAAAAATTATCCCGTATTAATATCTTTACTTGCCCTGGCAATAATCGTTGCATTTGGGACCACTGTTAAAGCAGGTATCAAGATTAGCAGTCAGACAAAAAAATGTCTTGTTTGTCATGAGCCTCCTGGTATTGTCAAGCCATGGGAGGGGAGCAGACATGCTGTTGCAGGTGTTGGTTGTTATGAATGTCACCAGGCTAAAAGGTCTGACGTTGACGCACAGAATCACAATGGATTTACAATCTCCGTAATCGTTTCTCCAAAGGACTGCTCAAGATGTCATCCTCAACAAGTTGAGGAGTTCACTCGATCCCGTCATGCCAAGGCAAATAAGTTCGTGGGCTCTCTTAATGATATCCTTGGTAATATAGTAATCGGTGATGCGGGCTTTGATCTCGGTTGTGCCCAGTGCCATGGTTCAAATGTCATTATTGGAAAGGGCGGTAAACCTGTTGTTGGTCCCTGGCCAAACTCAGGTGTTGGAAGGCTCAATCCTGATGGTAGCAATGGTTCATGTGTTGCATGTCATCAGAGGCATGCCTTCAGTGTGGAACAGGCAAGAGATCCTTACACCTGCGGCAGGTGCCATCAGGGTCCGGAACATCCTCAGATTGAGATATTCCTGTATTCAAAACACGGTATTTCATGGCACACATTTAAGGACAGGTTAAATATTACAGAGTCTAAGTGGGTTCTTGGTGAAGATTATACCCTTGCACCCACCTGCGTAACATGCCACATGGGCCAAACGACACAGCTTGACAGGACACATGACGTAGGGGAAAGAATTTCATGGACACTAAGACCTGTTATTTCCAAGAGGCTTCCTGATTGGGAAGAAAAAAGGGAGAATATGAAGGCAGTTTGCTCTGAGTGCCATAAGCCGAGTTGGTATGAAGGCTTCTTTACTCAGTTTGACAGGTATATAGAGCTTTACAACGAAAAATTTGCAAGGCCGGCTCAGGACATCATTAAGTTTCTCACAGCTGAAAAAATCATTGACCCAACTCCTTTTAATGAGCAAGTAGAGATTGATTTCTGGCATCTCTGGCACCGTGAAGGCCGTAAAGGACGCCATGGTGCAGCTATGAATGCCCCGGACTGGGCGATGACTGGTCTTACCGAGGTCGCTTTTAACTTCTACTCCCAGCTTATCCCTCATGCTGAGGAAGCTGTGGAAAAGAAGGGCAGCGAATTAACTAAAACGAAGTGGAAAAAGATGAAGAATGAGATTCTCAATAGAAAAGAGCATAAATGGAGACAAGGTCTATCCAAGGAAAAACTCAGAAAGACCACTGATTTCTATCAGAAGAGATACGGTGAAGAGGGTGCTGTTCAGTAGTTAATTTTAAGTTCATCGTATGGGAATTTCCATTTTTTTGACAGGATTTACAGGATAATGCATTCAGATCTATTGTTGGTGGGTAAAGGGCAGCCTGCCAGCAGGCAGGGATGCCGGTTTGGTTTAAAGGTTAAGTCTTTGGTTCTTTTAATCTTACCTTTTGACCTTACCTAAACAGGCTTCTTAACCTTTACCTTAACCCATAGACTTATATTGTATATCCTGTCTAATTATTAGTTTTTGTTCTTATCCTGTCTAAAAGTCCCGGCTAAAGCGGTTAATTTATTTAATTAAGGAGAAGAAAGTTGAAAAATAAAAAATTGATAATAGCTTTTACTATTTTTTTAATTGTTTTTTTACAGGTGACTACCTATGCCCAAATAGTATCTTCACCAGCAAAAAGAAGTGGGCCATTGCCAGCACCAAGTGTGGAAGGGCTTGATGAGTATCAGAAACAAATAGTTTTTGCCATAAAAAATATAGAAGCTGGTGATTATGATACTGCTATGGAAAACTTAAAATCTGCAGAAAAGCTAAGAAAAAATGCCCCGATGTTATATGAAATGTTTGGTATAGTTTATGATGCTGACAGGCAGTCAGATAAGGCATTTGGATATTTTATAAAAGCAGGAGAGATGTACTTTAAAAGTGGCAATATGGACAAGGCATGGAAGATGCTTGGATGGATGAGAACAATTGACATGCACTCAAGTAAGGTTAAAAATTTTGAAAAGAAACTGAGAGAAAGACAGGAGGTGATATACAAAGAGAGACTAAATTAACCCGAAAACTGCAATTAACCACAGTGAATTTTGTTATTCGTTATACGTTAATCGTTATTCGTATAACTAATAACCAATAACTAATAACGGCTTTTCAGAATCTCTGTTCTCTCTGTGGTTTTATAAAAGAAGAACCGGTGGCAGGATTCACCTTTAATTAAGTAATTGTATCCCCAGGAACTTATGAGTCCCCGGGGATTGTTGTTCAAAGATTCTTAAAGTCAACTTTAGAAAGCAACGTCAACTACAGTTCTCCATACTTTTTCAGTTTTATCCGGCCCAACAGCAAATTTTTCCTTTTTATCTTCGTATTGAATGGCCAGCTTCACATTTGCTATAGGCAGATACTTAGCACCTATAACCCAGATAGTTTCTTCATCTCTTGAGTCATTATCAAAATCTACAGTGTTATACGCTGCCATTACCCCCATCTTTCTCTGGAAAAAGTAGCTGCCTTCAAGGTAAAAGCCATCCAACTCTTTTGTTATACCCGCTCCACCAACGTTATCATCCTCTCCAGTTCCGTATAGGGCCTGAACTTCAAAGAGATGGTCATCTACATTTGTTTCTAAGGATGCATCCAGGTAGAATCTATTAACATCAGATTCGTACGTAGCACCCTCCTGCGACCCTGTATAGACAGCTCCTCCAAAGGTTACAGCTCCACTTGCTATCTGTTGATCCCAGGCAATGCGGAAGTACCCATCAATAGGGTCATCAGTTTTTGTATCTGCACCTCTCATGGCGCCAATAGCAGCATAAAGTCGATTGCCTAAGAAATAACCATGGGCAACCAACGCCTGATTATTATCAAAAGGTTTAAATTCAAACCCTCGCTTCAGGGTAAGAGCTCTCCTTGAACTCCCTCCATAGATTAAAGAATGACCTCTTCCCCCAAGACTATTAAAAGGGTCTGCACTGAAAGTACCGCCTCTAAAGAGCACAAGGCCCAAGGTATCGCCTGCTCCTACAGGATGCTGAAAAGCCAATATAGCATGTCCAAGCTCGGCGTTTACCTCATCCTTAGGCTCCCATTCAAACTCAGCAGAAAAACCAAGGTTTTTACTTAACCGGCTGGCAATAAACAGCTCAACTTCATGCGGGATATCAGTAAAATCTTTTGTGTCTCCTGCTTTTTTTTCAGTAAAATAAGGATAGGCAAATACCCTCACCGAGACAGGAAAAACAGCTAACAGATTCAGGCCATCTTTCTTTATGAATTTCCACTTTGGAGAGACATCAGTATAAGCCTTGACCTTGAACTGTCTGCCGTATTGATTCAGATTAGGCCAGATTGTATGACAGGCAGAGCAGGGCTTTTGAA
>JAZFSN010000152.1:0-2046 GCA_036446195.1 Thermodesulfovibrionia bacterium
AGGTCTATTGAACAGTTTGGTGCCGTGGTGGATGATTTAATTAACGGGTTTAAACGAAACAAGAAGAAGGCCTCAGAGAAATTAATAGAGCTTAAAGATACAATTGATTCGATTAAAGGAAATAAAGAGAAAGAATAACAAACTGTTCATATAATGGAACCACTGATAAGAATCCGGGATTTAAATAAATCCTTTTTAAGTCCTTCAAAAAATCTCCATGTATTAAAGGATATAAACCTTGATATATGCAATGGAGAAATAGCCTCAATTATGGGGCCTTCAGGGGTTGGCAAAAGCACACTGCTCCATATAATTGGCACTATTGACAGACCTACGTCTGGAAATGTTTTTTATGAAGGCAATGACATATTCAGTCTAAAAAATGATGCATTGGCTGATTTCAGGAATAAAACCATTGGTTTTGTATTTCAGTTCCATCATCTTTTGTCTGAGTTCAATGCAATAGAGAATACCATGATGCCCTTGCTTATAGCTGGTCTTAATAAGAAAGAGGCGGGTAGAAAGGCAGAGGCAATCCTTGAAGAGGTAGGCCTATCTGACAGAATGCTGCATAAACCGAGTGAGCTTTCAGGAGGTGAGCAGCAGAGGGTTGCTGTTGCAAGGGCGCTTATACTTGAGCCGAAGCTGGTTCTTGCAGATGAACCGACCGGAAATCTGGATGCCCGGACAGGTGAGGAGCTTTTCAGGCTTTTGCTTGATTTAAATAAAAAGGGTACTACTTTTTTAATAGTGACTCACAATGAAAATCTTGCATCAAAATGCAGGCGTGTCATAAAAATGCTGGATGGAAAAGTTGTTTAGTTTATATTAGTTTTATACACAGCGTCATAAATTATTGCGCATAAATCGTCATTCCCGCAGTCCTTAAGCGGGAATCCAGAAGCAGTTGATTTGTCAGACTCGTCAGACCTGCCTGCGGTAGGCAGGTTCGCCAAGGCGAAAAAGAATACTGGATTCCCAATAAAAAACTTCGGGAATGACAAGTCAGATGCAAGAGACTCTATTCGCAATAAAATATGTCGCTTTGTATAATTACTTAGCGTAATGCGAGCATATGACATTATAAAGAAAAAAAGAGAAGGTCATAGTCTTACCTGTGACGAGCTGTCTTCCTTTTTAATGGACTTTCTTAAAGGAGAAATCCCTGATTATCAGGTTTCTGCCTTTCTGATGGCTGTATTTTTTAAGGGGATGACCAAAGAAGAGACCGTATGTTTAACAGAGGCAATGATAGGCTCTGGTAAAGTGCTCGATTTATCGGCTATTTCTGGTCCTAAAGTCGACAAGCACAGCACAGGCGGTGTTGGCGACAAGGTCAGTATTATAATTGCTCCGCTTGTTGCTTCCGCAGGAATTATAGTCCCAATGATGTCAGGCAGAGGTCTGGGACACACTGGCGGAACGCTGGATAAGCTTGAAAGCATTCCGGGGTTTAATACAGGGCTTAATATTAAAGAGTTCAAGGATGTCCTGTCCAGAACAGGTTGTGCAATAATTAGCGTTTCCGAAGAAATGGTGCCACTCGATGGAAGGCTATATGCCCTGAGGGATGATACTGCTACAGTTGGATCAATACCCCTTATAACAGGCAGTATAATGTCTAAAAAATTGAGTGAGGGAATTCAGGGGCTTGTGCTTGATGTTAAAGTTGGCTCAGGTGCATTCATGAAAGATTTAAAAAGTGCAAGGGAGCTTGCAAAGAGCATGGTTGACATAGGAAACTCTTCCGGGGTTAAGACAATTGCTGTTATTACGGATATGAACGAACCACTCGGTCTGGCTATTGGAAATTCACTTGAGGTGCGTGAGTGCATTGATGTTTTGAAGGATAAAGGGCCAGAAGATTTAGTAGAAGTTACACTCTATCTTGGTGCATTAATGTTAAAGGTTGCGGGCATTGAGGCAGATTTAGAGGCAGGTACAAAAACACTGAAACAACTCATTGAGGATGGGTCTGCACTTAAAAAATTTAAAGAGATGGTCCAGCTACAGGGCGGAAACCCGAATATATTGGAGAGACCAACA
>JAZFSN010000153.1:0-2308 GCA_036446195.1 Thermodesulfovibrionia bacterium
ACACCATGCGCAATAATTTATGACGCTGTGTTTAGAAGGATATGTTTTATTTTTGCTTTTTGACAGGTTTTGCTATAGTTTATAATAGATAATATAAGTATTTTCAAGGCAAATAACATTAAGTAATGAACTACCCCGCAGTCCCGACGAGTCGGGACGAGGTATCATGTCATACCCGTCCCGTATCAAGTACGGGATAAATTCCAACGGGTATCCAGAGAGCAAACAGTCTGGATTCCCGATCGGGGTCGGGAATGACGGACAAGGAGTAGACCATTAACCCCGATGCAGAGCATCGAGGAATTCATTTAATTAAAGGTGTTTATTTTTTAATGGAAGAAAAGATGTCAGATGATGAACGAGAAAAATTGGCAGGCATGTTGCTTGATGATAAGGTCAGCCAATCAAAAAAAATAATCAAACAGGCGATAGACAGGTTTGGTTCGGACAATCTTGTTATTGCATGGACAGGCGGAAAGGACAGCACAACATTAACATGGCTGTTCAGAGAGACATGCAAAGAGCATTCAATTAAGATGCCCAGATGCATGTTTATTGATGAGGGACACGTATTTGAAGAGATTTGGGACATTGTCAATCTCCTCAGGAAGGAATGGGCTTTGGACGTTGAAATAGTAAAGAATACAGATGTCAGCAATAAGGCGAAAAACATTGGAGATATGATTAAGGTGAACAGCCTGAATGAGCGAAACAGGAGTGAATTGACCAGGCTCGGCTTTGATGAAGAGGAATTTCCGTTTGAGCCTGAGTCATTTGTGGGCAACCATCTGATGAAAACCGTTGCCATGAATGCATTTATAGAGGACAGTAATATTAAGGCAGTTTCAACGGCTATAAGGTGGGACGAGCAGGATGCAAGAAAAGAGGAGGGGTATTTTAGTCTCAGGGATAATCCTTTCCATGATAGGGTCCAGGCTATTTTGCACTTTAAGGAGCGTGATATATGGAATACTATACATTCGTATAATATTCCTTTTTGCTCTTTATACAAACAGGGTTACCGCTCACTCGGAGCAAAGGGAACTACATTTAAGAATTCTGATATCCCTGCGTGGGAGCAGGACCTGGAGAATACGCCTGAGCGGGCAGGTCGTGGTCAGGACAAGGAAGAGGTTATGGAAAAACTAAGATCTCTGGGGTATATGTAGTTTAGGAATAAGGATGATTACTGAAAGCATTAAAGAGGGCTTTAATGTTACCCACAGAAACTGGCAGGTAATACTGCTTAAGGTGACCGCTACATTTATTAATCTTTTCGGGTTTTTGCTCTTTGCGGGGTTCTCGATTGCTGTAGTAATTGCCGTTGTTGGTGCGGATTTACCATATTTAAAAGATATCCTTCACGGGCTGATTTCTGACCCATTAGAAATCCTGTCAAAATATCTCCGACTGGCAATCCTGATATGCGTAGCATTTATTTTATATTTGACTGTAGCGTCTGTCATTATCCTGTATGTGTTTGGGGGTACATTAGGGGTTTTGAGGAATTCTTCCCTTGACATGCAGTACAGGTTCAGTTTTTCGTCGTTTTTTGCAGAGGCCAAGAATTTATTTTTCCCTCTACTCTGGTTATTTAACATTGCGCTTCTTGTAATAATCGGTATTTTAATAGTTTTTGGGATATTAACAGTTATAGGTTTTTCTGTCATACATACTTATAGCGGCTCTGGAACAACGCTTTCTACTTTTATAGTTTCATTTTTTACTTTACTGGCTATTTTTTCAGGTCTGATTATTGTCCTCGGGGGTTTAATATTTACTTTTTATGCTGCAATAGTTCTGGCTGTGGGGAAAAAAGGGGTTATTGATTCTTTCAGGGATACATGGAACTTCCTGATAAATAAACCAACAGCTTTTCTGTTTTATATCATAGTGGTTATAGTCATGGTGGCAATTACCATTGTTTTAAATGTCATAGCCGGATCATTCAGCATGATTCCAATGGCAGGCTTTGTAATTGGCATACCTTATCGTTTTGCAGTCTCCATATTGATGAACTATCTGAGCGTTGTTATGTGGAGTTCTTTACTTGTTTTTTATATAAGGGGGATTAACCTTCCTGTTAAAACACTTAATGCATTTTCCTCCCGAGGCGGAAGGGAGCCACAGAGAGCACTAACTTAAAAAGGTTGAGGTCAAGGTTAAGACTAAGAAAGATATTTTTTAATTCTCAACCTTAACCTTTATAAATATTTGTGTCCAAACCTGTTTCTCTGTAGTCCTCCTGAAGCGGGTCTCCGCGCAGGGTCGCTTCGACTGTGGTTAATTACTTTTTTTGGGTTAGGAC
>JAZFSN010000154.1:0-4262 GCA_036446195.1 Thermodesulfovibrionia bacterium
ATCACACACATCACCGATACCGTCGCCATCGATATCGATAGAGTCGGGAATGCACGGGTCGCACTTGGTTTTCTTCGTCTCAAACCCGTCGGGTAGGCCGTCACCGTCGGTGTCCGGATTGTTGGGATCGGTTCCGGTTCGGCACTCGTTGCGCGGGCCGTTGCAGTCGTTGTTCTCGAACCAGTCTGCAAGCCCGTCACCGTCCGTGTCCGCGCAATCCGTGCCGTCGCCTACTGGTTTGGTTTTAATGCTGGCAGCCAATTAGCTTCTGATGGTACAGCAGGTATGGCAATGCTGGTTACCCAGATAGCCACTGCAACAGCTGCGTTCACATGGATGCTGGTAGAGTGGATTCGCAGTGGTAAGCCCACAGCTGTTGGTATAGCGACTGGTGCTGTTGCCGGTCTTGTGGCTATAACACCGGCTTCCGGAACCGCTGGTCCCATGGGCGCTCTCCTTATAGGGGTCGCTGCCGGAGTCCTTTGTTATTTTGCCTCTACTACATTAAAAAAGGCTTTAGGGTACGACGACAGCCTGGATGTCTTTGGAGTTCATTGTATCGGTGGTATTACCGGAGCGATGCTGACCGGACTGGTTGCTGCCGGATTCATGGGCGGGGCTGGCATTAATGCAGGAAGCGTAGGTGCACAGATCTGGATCCAGGCCAAGGGCGTTGTGGTAACAATCATATGGAGTGGTGTGGTTTCTTTTGTAGCCTTAAAAGGCATAGATCTATTTATTGGTATCAGGGCCAAAGATGAAGATCAGGTAATAGGGTTGGATCAAACTCATCATGGTGAATCGGGATATAACTTTTAGATTTCGATTCAGGATTGATAACTTAAGAGTTATTCGTAATTGGTTAACTATCAATTGAAGATTGTAATTTAACAATAAACTTATCTGTTAACTCTTGTGATGAACAGATAAAAATCAGAGGAGGGATACATAATGAAAATGATTTCAGCTGTAATTAAACATTTTATGCTTGATAACGTAAGAAAAGCTCTTACAGACATGGGAGTACAGGGCATGACGGTAACAGAGGTCAAGGGATTCGGAAGGCAGAAAGGTCACATAGAAGTATACAGAGGCGTAGAATATGAAGTAAGGTTTCTTCCAAAGGTCAAAATTGAAGTGGCCGTATCTGAAGATAAGCTTGATAATATTCTTAATGCAATTCAGGAAAAAGCAAAGACCGGTGAGATAGGAGATGGGAAGATATTTGTTTCGAACCTTGAGGAGGTAATCAGGATACGGACTGGAGAAAGGGGAGAGACGGCAGTTTAGGACGTGAGATATGAAATTATCTCGTCTGTTTTAGCCATAGACTCCATGTCAGTATTAATCTGCAAGAATATAGAGAAAGAAGGGCCCGGGACAATAGAGGATTATTTGAATATGCAGAAAATCCCGCATGAAGTAGTCGAGTTGGCTAAAAGCGAAAGCTTGCCTGAAACCCGGGAATTTGACACCCTTATTATGATGGGCGGGCCAATGAGTGTAAATGAAGATGAAAAATATCCTTTTATTAAAGAGGAGGAAAAACTCGTTAGGGATTTTATCTCAAAGGGAAAAAAGATTTTGGGCGTATGCCTTGGCGCTCAGATAATGGCTAAGGCTCTGGGTGCAAGGGTATACATGGGGAATAAGGAGGAGGTTGGGTGGCTTGATATTGAGCTTACGGAAGAGGGATTAATGGATTTGCATATGAAAAATCTTGCTTTTAATTCCGCAACTTCTGAAGATCCCTTCAGAAAATTCAAGGTGTTCCACTGGCATGAAGAAACATTTGATATGCCAAAAAGTGCTGTCAGGCTTGCATCTTCAGAACTCTACAGGAATCAGGCATTCAGATATGGGGATAAAGCTTATGCCTTCCAGTTTCATATTGAGGTAAACAAAAAAATGATATATGATTGGTTTAAGGATAACTCTGCGGAAACTCATAAATTAAAATGTGAAACCGATAAGTTTTATGATGTTTATCGTAGAAGAGCAGTTAATTTCTACGATGCATTTTTTAACTAAAACATAAAAGGAGGAGAAAATGGCTGTAAAGAAACCCAGGACAAAGCAGGATGTATTGAAGTTGGTAAAGCAGAATGATGTCAAATTTATCAGGATGTGGTTTACGGATATCCTTGGACAGCTGAAGAGTTTTGCCATAACCAGTGAAGAGCTGGAAGGCGCATTTGATGAAGGAATGGGATTTGACGGTTCATCTATCAAGGGTTTTGCAAGGATTGATGAAAGTGACATGATTGCAAAACCCGACCCGACAACATTCCAGCTTCTTCCCTGGAGACCGAAAGAAAAGGCAGTTGCACGGGTGTTCTGTGATATTTTAACCCCTGACGGAACACCGTATAAAGGAGACCCCCGTTATGCATTAAAAAGAAACCTTGAAAGATTAAAGAAAAAAGGATATACCTTTTATCTGGGGCCTGAGCTTGAATTTTTCTACTTTAAGGATGCCTCCGGCACTCAGACACTGGATGAAGGGGGGTATTTTGACCTTACGACATTAGATGCAGCCAGCGATTTAAGGAGAGAGACAGTACTTACTCTTGAGGCAATGGGGATTAAGGTTGAATACTCTCACCATGAGGTTGCACCGTCACAGCATGAGATTGACCTCAGGTATGCAGATGCCCTGACGATGGCTGATAATGTCATGACCTACAGGGTGGTGGTCAAGGAGGTTGCTACAAAATATGGGTGTTACGCAACCTTTATGCCCAAACCGCTTTTCGGTCAGAACGGGAGCGGAATGCATACCCACCAGTCACTTTTTAAGGGTAATAAGAATGTCTTTCATGATGCAAAAGACAAGTATTATCTCTCAAAAATAGCAAAAGGATATATTGCGGGGATACTGAAACATGCCCCTGAGATTACTGCAGTTTGTAACCAGTGGGTAAACTCCTATAAAAGGCTTGTCCCCGGATATGAGGCCCCAGTTTATCTTTCATGGGCACGGAGGAACCGCTCAGCTCTCGTAAGAGTGCCGTTGTACAAACCCGGCAAGGAACAGGCAACGCGGATAGAGCTGCGTTCTCCAGACCCAGCATGTAATCCTTATCTTGCTTTTTCAGTAATGCTTGCCGCAGGACTTGAAGGGATTGAGAAAGGTTACAAACTCCCTGAACCGATAGAGAAGGATATCTTTAGCCTGAGCGATGATGAAAAAAATAAAATGGGCATAAAATCCCTTCCGGGAAGTCTTGCAAAGGCAATTGAGATAACCGAGGGGAGTCAGGTTGTACGAAAAGCCCTTGGTGAACATATATTCAATAATTTTATTACGAGCAAGAAGCTGGAATGGGATGAATACAGGACAAAAATTCACCCGTATGAAATAAAGAGATATTTACCGATTCTTTAGCTCTTTATCCAGGACTTGTTTCTGGCGGTCGGTTTTCTGCCGGCACAATTAGCTTATAGAACTGCCGGGCTCATTGCTTAACTTGCCCAAAAAGCATTTTTTAGTATATATTAGACCATGCTTAAGATGATGCGGAGCAATAAGTTCTTCAGTGTGTTTTTGCTTGGCTTTTTAACCATTGCAATAACCATTGTCTTTGTTTTTTGGGGTATCGGGCCCCAGCAAAACCCGTCAGATGTAATAATTGCAGAGGTAGATAAAAGCAGGATATCACTGTCTGAATATGAACTGGCGTATGAATCGGCTTACCGGCGCGCCAGGGAGGTTTATAAAACCAATGAAGAAATAGAAAAGTTAAATCTTAGAAACAGGGTTCTTGATGAACTTATTGACAGGATAGTCCTTATGAACGCTGCAAAAGATGCAGGGATTACAGTGTCTGAGGATGAGGTAAGGGAAGTAATAATGAATGAACCTGCTTTCAAGAAAGACGGTATATTTGATAAAAATGTGTATATAAGAAGGCTGAAATTGTCCCGGATGACTGCTGGACGGTTTGAAAGTAAAATCATGGAAGACCTGTTCATAAATAAAATACGCAGGCTGATTGGAGAAACCGCTGAGCTTACCGAGATAGATGCGGATTTTCCTGATATGGAGAAAGATGTCAGGGATCAGCTGATTGAAGGTTTTTTATTTGCAAAGAGGGAAAGGGCAGTAAAGGCATATGTTGAGGGGCTTAAACGCAGCGCGGAAATAAAGATAAACTAGAAATATATTTTTCAAGGCCTGAATATCCTTCCCTGAATTATGGAAGTCGGACTCCCATAATTCTCTTTAGTCTTTAATAATAGTTTCAAGCTTTTTTTTCATG
>JAZFSN010000155.1:0-2003 GCA_036446195.1 Thermodesulfovibrionia bacterium
CAATGGATCAGGAACAAGGAAAGAAGAACTGCTTGTAGGAAAAGAAGTCCTTAGCAGGATGTGGATTTTAAGAAAGGTGCTTCACTCTCTAAGCACTATTGAAAGCATGGAATTCCTACTTGGCAAGCTTAACGGGACAAAGAGCAACAAAGAATTCCTTGAGATGATGAATAAGTAGGTAGGTTGATTTACTCAACTTTAATATGGGGTTCCACCCCATACCTTGGTCGATTCGACCAAATTAATTGCTGGGGCGCTCCGCCCCCATACCCCAGGGGTGCTTTCTTTTGTCGAAAAGAAAGTACCCAAAGAAACTTTTCCTCGAAAATTTCCGGGCGGTTCGTTTAGTCAACCTCCGGTAAATTAATTCAAACTCATCCCTTTGGTCTTCAAACACGCAACAACAACAATGGGGTCAGCCCTTGACATTTTACATTTATCATGCTAAACTGTCCATGGAAAACATGAAGGACAGGGAATGGCAAGACCTCTACGTATAGAGTATGAAGATGCAGTATATCACGTAACAGCCCGGGGCAATGACCGAAAAAAAGTATACTTTTGCAAGACAGACTACCCGAAGTTTCTTGAATACATAGCAAAAGCAAAGAAGAAATACGGAATACTGCTTCATTGCTATGTTCTGATGAGCAATCATTATCATCTCATCATAGAGACTCCGGATGCCAACCTCAGCAAAGCATTACATCATATCAATGGCTCATATACCTCATATATTAACAATAAGAGGAAACGGAGCGGTCATTTATTTCAGGGCAGATATAAGGCTATTGTAGTGTCAAAGGACAGCTATTTGTCAGAACTTAGTCGATACATACATCTTAACCCGGTTAGAGCGGGAATAGTACAGAGTCCAGAGGAATATCCATACAGCAGTTATAAGGCATATATTAGCAAAGAAAAAGATAACCTGCTGAACCAGGAACTTGTTTTAGGACTTCTATGCGGAAATGAAATGCAGGCAAAGAGGAAGTACCGCAAATTTGTAGATAGTGCAATAGGCGCAGAACCAGACAGCCCATTTGAGAACGTATATGGCGGTATAATACTTGGAGCAAACAAGTTTATAAAAGACACACTAAGCAGAATAAAAGAAGAATACCTGCAAAGAGAGGAAATTTCAAACAGAAAGTTGTTACAATCAAGGCATGATGTAGAGGAAGTTATTGAAGCTGTGGCAAGGTATTTTAAAGCCGGCAGAGAATATCTGATAAACAACAGGAACCGGCGTTGTAGAAAGATAGCAATTTATCTTTTGAAAAAGCATACAGGAGTAACGAACAGAGAAATAGGGGAGATATTTGGAGGTCTTAGTTATTCTGCTGTATCGAGGGGTAATGAAAGATTCCAAACGCAGTTGCAAAAAGACAGAAAGCTGAAAAAAGAAATTAAAAAAATTGAAAGTAAAATGTAAAATGTCAAGGGCTGACCCCTTTTTTGTTGTTCTTTTTTTGTTTTTTGTTTTCTTTTTTGTTTCTTTTTTGACTTTTCCATATGACAAAGGCATAACCAGTTATTCAAGCGAATGCGAAACCGCAAGCACCTTTTTAGACTTTAATATTCTCACTATGCAAACCATCATATTGCACGTCTCTATCTTTCATGTCTCGCATCGCTTAATTCTGCGTTATGCTTTGTTTCCCCTGGTAATCCTTAATATTTCAATCTTTCTGGATTATTGATATGTAGGTGAAATTATTAGCTTAAACAAATCCAGGCGTCCTTTTAAAAACATTAGTTCCTAAGTTTTTCAAATGAGAGGTAAAACAACATTATCATATTGATCTGCTTTGTTTCATGAGATGAAAGTCAGCAGGTCTTGCATTTTTTTTGAGGTAAAGCAAATGCCACAGCGAGTGTTAGCGAGCGAATGTAATTAAATCGTTATTTCCTTACATTTCAAAACTTCCGGTAGAAGTTTTTTAACTAGGTCGGGCATGGGGTGAAACCCCATAAATAAAGAATATCTTTTTGGCAAAAAA
>JAZFSN010000156.1:0-8306 GCA_036446195.1 Thermodesulfovibrionia bacterium
AGTTTCATTGATTACTGAAGTAGCGAGTAGATAGTAGAGAGATTTGTTTTTTCTCGCTACTCGCCACTCTCTACTTTTTGTCCCCTTTGATTTTGTTTTCGGGATTAATACCCCGTGGCTTGCCGCGTTCGTCATACCCGCGAAAGCGGGTATCCAGAAATGTAAAGTGCTATGTGGATTCTGGATTCCCGATTAACATATCTCGGGAATGACCGCAGTTGATACCCCGTCCGCTTGCGGCGGGGTAGTTCATTAATCGCAATTCTTAAGATATCTCCTTAAATGCTTCATAAGCTGCTTTTGCAGTTTTGCTTATGTCTGCATTGGAATGGGCAAGAGACATAAAACCTGCCTCAAACTGGGAAGGGGCTAAATTAATGCCCTTTTCAAGCATCTTTCTGAAGAATTTTGCGAATTTATCTGTGTCTGCCTTTTTTGCGGTTGTGTAATCAAAGACCTCTGAATCTGTAAAATAGGTGCAGAACATTGTTCCAGCCCTGTAAAACTTCGTCTTTATGCCGGCGTGTTTAGCCGCATCCTTCAGGGCATATTCAAGGGCTTCTGCTTTATTTATCAGTTTTTTGTAATTACCGGGTTTTGAAAGAATTTTTAATGTTTCTATGCCGGCTGTTACTGCAATGGGATTGCCTGAGAGCGTTCCGGCCTGGTACACCGGGCCGTCAGGAGCCACATGTTTCATTATTTCCTTTTTCCCGCCATACGCCCCGACAGGCAGCCCTCCGCCGATTACTTTTCCAAGGCAGGTCATATCAGGCTTTATCCCGAATACCTTTTGCGCTCCTCCATAAGAAACCCTGAACCCTGTCATTACTTCATCGAATATCAGGATAATTCCGTATTTCTTTGTCAGCCGCCTTAACCCGGTCAGGAATCCTTTTTTTGGAAGAACACAACCTATATTGCCAACAACAGGCTCAAGGATAACACCTGCTATGCTCTTTGCCTGTTTTTTGACAACCCTTTCAAAGGTTATTAAATCATTAAAAGGAATCGTTATGGTGTTTTTTGCGTAGTCTTTTGGAACACCGAGGCTGTCAGGTACGCCGAATGTCAATGCGCCTGAACCTGCCTTGACAAGCAGGCCGTCTGCATGACCGTGATAGCAGCCCTCAAATTTTATAACCTTGTCCCTGCCGGTAAAACCCCTTGCAACCCTGATAGCACTCATTGTTGCCTCTGTGCCTGAGTTGACCATCCTTATGATATCCATAGAGGGGTATGCCCTGCGAATCATACATGCAAGCTCTATCTCAAGGCCTGTTGGAGCTCCGTAGCTTGTCCCTTTTTCAATAGCTTTTTGAAGTACCTTTGTTACCTGCGGATGGGCATGGCCGAGAATCATCGGTCCCCAGGAAAGAACATAATCTATGTATTCGTTTCCGTCAACGTCATAAATCCTGGAGCCCTTTGCTGATTTTATAAATAACGGGCTTCCACCGACAGCCTTAAATGCTCTGACAGGACTGTTTACTCCACCGGGCATAAGGCGTTTTGCCTTTCTAAACAGTTCTCTGGATTTTTTATGAATCATTGGTGATAAATATTAAACAATAATTTAAACAGTCTTGTCAAAAAGCAAAAAACAGGTCAAAAATTCTTTTAAAAGGGTATGGTGACCAGATAAAGCAGATGTTCTTATATGTGGAGGGGTCATTACAGGCCTTACAATTGCAAGAGAGCTGTTAAGGAAAGGGTATGAGAATGTTGTTATACTGGAAAAGGGGAAAAGGCTCGGCGGGCACGCCTCTGGAAGAAACAGCGGGGGCTTGCATGCAGGTATTTATTATACGCCTGATAGCCTGAATGCCAGGTTCTGCCTGAGAGTCAATTCCCTTATTAAACTATTGCAAATTATAATTATCAGGGATAAAATATGGTTTATACCAAGTGTTTTGTGGACATTTGAGTATGTACGCAATATTTTAAACGCAGACCGATTAAGACGGTATTCTTTAATAAAAAAAAGGAGGGCACCATGTCAGTATTTTTTATGTTTGGCAAGTATTCATCAGAGGCCATGAAGGGGATGAGTGCCAAGCGCACAAAAAACATTATAGACCTTGTTGCAAAGTTTGGCGGTAAAGTCAGCTCAATGCATGTACTTCTTGGAGCGAATGATTTAGTTTTTGTAACAGATTTCCCCGGAACAAATGAGGCAATGAAGGCTTCCGTTGCCCTGGCCAAAATGACAGGTATCTCATTCTCTACATCTCCTGCAGTAACAGTAGAGGAATTTGACAGGCTTATGTCCGGAATTTAATCATTTTGATCGCCGGCAAAATCTCTGATTCAGAAAAGCGGAAATCTATACAAACAAACTGGATTCCCCGACTCGATCGGGGAATGACGTACAAGGGCAAGGGATAGTCATTTTTACAGACTCTTACCACCCATAACTGAATGGTTACCATTAAAAATGTTGTGAGATTGATTTTTTCCAGCTACATAGGTAAAATATGTGTTTTATATATCTCTTATATTAATCATCAATTAATTTTAAACTGTAAGATAAAGGAGAGGCAATGACTTACACTACATTTCGCCCTCATAATATAAAACGCAAGAGAACCCATGGTTTCCTCAAAAGGAAGCTTACCAAGGGCGGTCGCAAAATCCTGAATAATAGACGCGCAAAGGGGCGTAAAAGATTGTCTGTGTAACCACAGATGATCACTGATCTGTTACTGACTATCACAGATAACTTCATTTGAATTTTTCATCTGTGCTAATCCCTGCCTGCCGGCAGGCAGGTGTGTTTTTTATCTGTGACTATCTGCGATTTTAAGGAAAAAATAATTGAAGACATTAGTAGTTTTTACCATTCAGAATTATAAAAAATACATATCGCCGTTTCTGCCCTGTTCGTGCAGATTTCACCCTTCATGCGCCGGATATTGTCTTGAGGCAGTAAATAGATATGGCATTCTAAAAGGCATGTGGCTTTTTTTAAAGCGTATTTTAAGATGTCACCCGTTTAATCCCGGCGGATATGACCCTGTGAAATAATGGACAAACGAACCCTTATAGCAATAGGCTTATCCATCCTTGTACTTGTAGTTTTTTCTTTTCTCACACCCATAACCCAAAGACCCGTGCAAAAACAGGCAGAACCCTGGCAGGCAGACAGAAAAGCAGAAACAGTGGAAGAAAAAAAAGAAATGCCAGCTGGTGGTGAAGTGCCTGCCGTAGCCGCAGAGATACCGGTTGAGGACAAAAAAATACAGATTGAGACCGACCTGTATTCAGCTGTCCTGGCAACAAGAGGCGGTACAATAACAAAGTGGGACTTAAAAGAATACAGCGACAAAAAGGGAAATCCTGTTTCTCTTGTTCCTCCTGACATGACAATCCCGCCAGTTTCTATTCTCTTTGAAGGCGCATTAAAGGATTTGCCTGCAAAAGTAACTTATAGTGTTAATAAGGATTCCATAATATTTAACCGTAATAAAAAGAGCGATTCTTTAACTTTTTTCTATTCTGACCCTTCAGGGTTTACCATCAAAAAGACATTCATCTTTTATAAAGATAATTACAAGGTTGATCTTATTACAGAGGTAACGGGCGTTCAGTCCTATAAGGTTGTCCTTGGCTCGGGATTCGGCATCTTTGATGAACAGGAGACATGGGTACATATAGGACCGGTTCTTTTGAAAGAGAACAGCAAAATCGATATAGACAGAAATAATATTGACGGTGCAGGTTTTATAAAAAGACGGATTTTGGGCGAAAAAAGTAAATCAGAGGTTGAGTATAAAGGCGATATTCTCTGGATTGCGCAGGAAGATAAATATTTTACATCAGCGCTGGTCTCTGTAAACAGAGATAATGATGCAATTATATGGACGTGGGAAAAAAACGGTAGAAATATAACCCGTGGAGCTGAGATTGCCTATAAGGTTACAGGTAAAAAAGGAGAATTTTTATTATATGCAGGACCAAAAAAATACGACATTCTCAAAACTCTTGGCGTCGGGCTTGAGCACATAGTTGATTTCGGTTTTTTCTCAATAATATCAAAACCGCTTTTCTGGGTTTTAATGCTTTTTTATAACATTATAGGCAATTACGGATGGGCCATAATACTGCTTACCATAGTTGTCAGGATACCTTTTATCCCGCTTGTTCACAAAGGCCATAAGTCAATGAAAAAACTCCAGGCAGTGCAGCCTCATATGGCCGCAATAAAAGAAAAATATAAAAAAGATCCCCAGAAGTTACAAAAAGAAACCATGGCACTCTATAAAAAACATAAGGTAAATCCAATGGGCGGCTGTCTGCCCATGCTAATTCAGTTACCAGTGTTTTTTGCCCTGTATAAAATATTGCTGATAGCCATTGAGCTCAGAGGTGCCCCGTTTATCTTGTGGATAACGGACCTCTCTGAAAAAGACCCTTATTATATTTTTCCTATAGTGATGGGGCTTACCATGGTAATTCAGCAGAAGATGACCCCGTCAGGCATGGACCCCCGTCAGGCAAAAATTATGATGCTTATGCCTATTTTCTTTACCTTTTTGTTTTTAAGTTTTCCTTCAGGACTTGTTATCTACTGGCTTACGAGCAATCTTCTCAGCATTACTCAGCAGTATTTTGACAATAAAAGAGCTAAAAAATCTCCCGCATAGTGGAGAAATCTAAATCAGGTCTCTTTAGAGATTAATGTTCCCTTACAGTAAACCTCAAGGTAAGAAAAGGAAATTATTTGTATGCATTTGTGCACGCCTGACTACCGTTAGGCAGGCTTGCTGTCCATTGGCAGGTGATGAGCAAAACTGGATATGATTCACGATTCATGATACACGATGCAAGTTAATAAAATTAAAGAACCTGTATCTTGAATCCTGCATCCTCGAAGTTTTACCATGTTTAATGAAGACACCATAGCTGCCATATCAACCTCTATAGGCCATAGCAGTATCGGAATTGTAAGACTCAGCGGCATAAACTCAATAAGAATAACAGATAAGATTTTTATCTCTCCTAAAAAGAAGTCCCTTAAAAAAACTCCTTCCCACAGAATCATGTACGGACATATCATAAATTCAAATAAAGAAATTATAGATGAGGTGCTGGTTTCTGTAATGCGGGCACCCCATACCTATACGAGAGAAGATATTGTAGAGATAAACTGTCACGGCGGCCCTGTGCCACTCAGGAAAATCCTGGAACTTGTTTTAAAAACCGGGGCAAAACTTGCCGAACCCGGAGAGTTTACCAGGAGGGCTTTCCTGAATGGCAGGATTGATCTTGCACAGGCAGAGGCAGTGCTCGATGTAATAAATGCGATGACCGAGCAGAGCCGGAAGGCTGCTATTGAACAGCTCGGAGGAGGACTTTCCAGGAAGACGGAAGCTATAAGGAAAGACCTGATTAAACTTACTGCATTTGTTGAGGCATATATTGACTTTCCAGAGGAAAATATAGAACCGCCATCATTAAAAAACATGAAAAAAATGGCTCTAGAGATACAGAATTCCCTGAAAAGGCTGGTAGACAGCTCGCAATATGGAATAATCCTTAGGGAAGGGGTTAAGACAGCCATAATTGGCAGACCAAATGTAGGAAAATCGTCTCTTCTTAATGCACTTCTTGAACAGGACAGGGCTATTGTAACAGAAGTGCCCGGGACTACAAGAGATGTTATTGAGGATTACCTGAATATTCAGGGCATTCCAGTAAAAATTATGGATACCGCAGGGATAAGGCAGGTCACGAATATGGCTGAAAAAGAAGGTGTAAAGAGAAGTCTCAGGGCAATAAAGGACGCTGACCTGGTACTCATTGTACTTGATGGAAGCGAAGACCTGCATGACACAGACAGGGAACTGATTAAAAAATCAAAAAGAGAAAATACCATCCTGGTTATAAATAAGACAGACCTTGCACAAAAAATAAGACTAAAAAAATCAGACAGACAGACAATCAGGGTGTCTGCTCTTAAGGGAACAGGGCTAAATGAATTAAAAGAAAGAATAGTTGAAACAACACTCAAGGGTAAATCCTTATTCAGCACAGGCGTAGTAACCAATACAAGACACTTATATGCACTGGAAAAGGCCCTCGTCTCAATAAATTCTTTTATTGAAGAATCAACTAAAAAAATTTCTCCTGAATTTCTGTCTGTTGAATTAAGAGATGCGCTTGATGCCATTGGAGAAATAATCGGAATTACCACATCTGAAGATATCCTGAATGAAGTATTCAGCAAATTTTGCATTGGTAAGTAGCACCAAATAGTTTATAATGCAAACAATGCTTGCTCTGTGTAATCTAAAATTTAATCAGTGTAATCAAGTTTAAAAAACTATGACACGCCTTGAGAAGGTCAGAAATGTTCTTTTTTACACATTAATTCTCAATATGGCTGTCGCCGCAGCCAAGATAATTTATGGCTATAAAACAAACTCTATAGGCATGCTCTCTGACGGATTTCATTCATTCTCTGACGGGATATCCAATGTTATAGGCCTTGCAGGTGTCTGGATAGCATCAAAACCGCCTGATGAAAGCCACCCTTATGGGCATAGGAAATTTGAAACCCTTTCAACTATTGCAATAGCCCTGCTTATCTTCATGGCGGGCATTGAAGTATTAAGAAAAGCCTATCTCAGCCTGAGGACGCCCCATTACATTGAGGTTACATCCTTAAGTTTCATAATTATGGCAACAACACTCCTTATAAACATTGGGGTAATGATTTATGAGACAAGAAAAGGCCGGGAGCTTAAAAGCGACTTTCTGCTGGCAGATGCCCTGCATACAAAAACCGATATATTCATCTCAATATCCGTGGTCATAAGTCTTATTGCCACAAGGATGGGATACCCTGTTATTGATACAGTCGCAGCTGTTATAATTACTCTCTTTATCGCAAAGCTGGGGCTTGCCATACTCAAACCTGCCACAGATGTCCTGACTGATGCAGTATGCATAGATCCAGATGGAATAAGAAAGATAACAAACATGATAAAAGGAGTAAAGGACTGCCATGAAATAAGGACAAGGGGTAAAGATGGCGCTGTCAATCTTGACCTCCACATACTTGTTGATTCTGAAGCTACAACACAGGAAGCTCATGAACTGTCGCATTCTGTGGAAAAAGCCATTAAAAAAAATTACCCTTCAATTATAGATGTTGTTGTGCATATTGAGCCGTATAGCGGCATAGCCAAAGAATCTGGAAGCTGCACATGCTCCCATGAAAAACAGAAGGACGAAAAACTGTCGTGCTGAGAGAGGCTGTTAAATTTGGTATACTTAATAATCCAACAATTTACAATTAGATAAAAACAAATTTAGACATAAAATACCAAAAGGAGGAAAGCAATGTCTTTTCCAATCCACAGGCCCCGGAGACTAAGGATTAATAAGGCAATAAGAAAAATGGTTCGAGAGACACATCTTGAGCCGGAAGATTTTATATATCCCATGTTCGTCACCTTTGGAAAGGGGGTTAAGAAAAAAATCTCTTCAATGCCAGGCTGTTTTCATCTGTCTGTAGATGAGCTTGTTAAAGAAGCTCTGAATGTCTACAGGCTCGGGATACCGGCAATCATGCTTTTTGGTATTCCTAAACACAAAGATAAACGCGGCACAGGGGCTTACAGTGATAAAGGGATCGTGCAAAAGGCCATCAGGGCAATCAAGGACAAGGTTTCCGAACTTGTGGTCATTTCTGATGTATGCCTCTGTGAATACACAAGCCACGGTCACTGCGGTATTGTAAAAAACGGCAGGATACTGAACGACCCCACGCTTGATCTCCTTGCAAAAGAGGCACTGTCACATGCCAAAGCAGGCGTAGACATTGTTGCCCCTTCAGATATGATGGACGGCCGTGTCGCCACTATAAGGGACATGCTCGATGCTCATGGTTTTGAGGATATCCCTATAATGAGTTATGCCGCTAAATACTCCTCTGCATTTTATTCGCCATTCAGGGAGGCAGCAGAATCAACACCTGAATTCGGGGACAGACGGTCTTACCAGATGGACCCTGCAAACAGAAGAGAGGCAATTAAAGAAGTTGCCCTTGATATTGAGGAAGGGGCAGATATTGTTATGGTTAAGCCAGCCATGTGCTATATGGATATAATCTCCGAGGTAAAAGATTCATTCGACGTGCCTGTTGCAGCTTACAACGTCAGTGGTGAGTATTCAATGATTAAGGCTGCGGCAAAATTAGGATGGATTGACGAGAAAAAAATTGTTATGGAGGTCTTAATTTCTATAAAACGGGCAGGCGCTGACCTCATACTCACTTATTTTGCCAAAGATGCTGTAAA
>JAZFSN010000157.1:0-2258 GCA_036446195.1 Thermodesulfovibrionia bacterium
TGTTTTAGGCAAAGACAATGTCACATTTTGCCTGTTCATCAACTAACCCTCCTTTTAAATATCACATAAATATGTGTAACACATTTTTATGTGAATTGTCAATCATATCCTAAAATGCCATGTTTGCCGCACTCGTCCGGAATATCACTTAGTCCTTCCTGTGATATCTCTTTTACTGTAAAGTCAAAGTATTTTCGAGTAACACCTTGTAAAACTAAAATTTTTATTATATATTTGACGTGTTATGCTCTCCAAGATTCTAAGCGCAGCTCTAATAGGGATTGACGCCTATACTATTGAGGTAGAGGTTGATATTACCTCAAGAGGTCTACCTCATTTTTCCACTGTCGGCCTTCCAGATACAGCAGTCAAGGAAAGCAAAGACCGCGTAAGGGCAGCACTTAAAAACACAGGTTTTAATTTTCCTTTAAAACAGATAGTAGTAAATCTCGCCCCTGCTGATATAAAAAAAGAAGGCTCTGCATTTGACCTTCCTATTGCCATCGGTATAACAGTTGCAGAAGGCATTATAGAACCCGGCGCCATTCATGGATATATGATTTCCGGAGAGCTTTCATTAGACGGCAGGATAAAACCTGTAAAAGGGGCTCTTTCAATGGCTATTAAGGCGAGAGAAAGCAAACTGAGGGGATTAATTCTTCCGAAACAGAATGCTCGTGAGGCCGCTGTTGTGAGTAACGTTCAGGTATACGGGTTTGAAAACCTGCCTGAACTAATTGAGTTTTTCACAGGAACCAACACTCATCAGGCAACAAGTATAGATATACAGTCTGCTATGATGGAACACTCTGTTTATCTGGATGATTTCTCTGATGTCAAGGGACAGGAGCATGTCAAGAGGGCACTTGAGGTGGCTGCGGCGGGTAATCACAACATCCTGATGATTGGGCCACCTGGCTCAGGAAAAACAATGCTCGCCAGAAGAATACCAACAATACTGCCTGATATGACATTTGAAGAGGCATTGCAGACAACAAGGATTCATAGTGTAATGGGCCTTATTAAGGCTGGACAACCTCTTCTTGCCACAAGGCCCTTTCGTGCTCCTCACCATACCCTGTCAGACGTTGCAATGGTAGGCGGAGGTCAAATTCCAAAACCAGGGGAAGTGAGCCTTTCACATAACGGCGTCTTATTTCTTGACGAGCTTCCTGAGTTCAAAAGAAATGTCTTAGAGGTACTAAGACAACCAATTGAAGACGGCTCTGTTACGATTTCAAGGGCAATAAGCTCTATTACTTACCCCGCATCAATTATGCTTGTATGTGCTATGAACCCCTGTCTCTGTGGATATATGGGAGATTCACATCATCAGTGTATATGTACACCTTCACAGATACACCGCTACAGACAACGAGTTTCAGGTCCACTCCTTGACCGGATTGACATCCATGTTGAGGTGCCTGCTGTGGCCTATAAAGAGCTTTCACAGGACTTCTGCGGAGAATCGTCCAAAAACATTCGTATCCGGGGGCAGAGCGCAAGGAGAATCCAGATTGAAAGATTCAAAAAAGACCATATTTACTCGAATGCAAAAATGCGTTCAAGACATATCAAAAAGTATTGCTCCCTCAAGTCTGAGGCACAGAGCATTCTCGAAACAGCAATGCAAAAACTCGGACTTTCAGCCAGGGCATATACAAGGATTCTCAAGGTAAGCCGTACAATAGCAGACCTTGCAGAGTCAGAGCATATTAATGCCGGGCATATATCAGAGGCAATACAGTACAGGACGCTTGACAGGGGAATGTCTTAAAAAGCAGTTCCTACAAAAATCTGCGGCTTAATTATCCAGCATCTCCCTTATTTTTTTTATTAAATCATTTGGTTGAACAGGTTTTGAGATAAAGGTTAATCCTTCCTCAAAGATTTCCTTTACAGAGAGTCTGCTGGAAATATACCCGCTTGTAAAAATCGCTTTTATATCAGGCTTCACCATTTTTATTGCGTCATAAGCATCCTTACCGCTCTTCCCGGGCATTACTACATCAAGGACGATAAAGTCTATTTTATCCCTGTTCTCCATGAACTTCTCTATTGCATCATCTCCATTAACTGCCTCTATGACTTTAAAACCACGTTCTTCCATCACAATCCTTAGAGCGGTCCTGACTAATGGTTCATCCTCTGCAAGTAATATTGTCTCTGTGCCACCAACTGCTGCAGGCTCATCTGCAGTTTCCTCTTCTTTAACTTCTTTCCTGACAAGTGGTAAATATATCCTGAATGTTGTACCC
>JAZFSN010000158.1:0-6074 GCA_036446195.1 Thermodesulfovibrionia bacterium
GCATCATAAGTACAGCGGGCATACTGAATCAGGATGCCTTTGTTCTTTCAAAATTTGCCTCAGATGTAGTTAAAACCAAAAATATTGATACAACTGTCAGCCTTTATGCTGACGCAGATTCAATGAATTTTTCAGACTCTGTAGATATGGACAGGACAGACCTTGTTGTTCTTGTCGGTCTCAACCCTTCTCAGTGGGAAAGGGTTCTCCCTGCGCTTGATGCCTCAATACGGAAGAGAATAGCAAGGGGCGCCAAACTCGTGGTTCTAAATAAGAATGAAATAAAAATCTCTTCCGTGGCAACAGTAAACATAAAAGATGATGAAGTATCTGCACTGAAAAAAATTGCAAAGACATTTATTACCAAAGGGAGCAAGGCCGGTAAAGAAATGGAATCAGCTGTTTCCGGGGTTAGTACAGCGGAAGATACGGATAAGGTCGCTGAATTATTAGCCGGAGCAAAAGCACCAGTAATCTTCAGCACCCCTGCCCTCTTTAATGCCTCAAAGAATATTTCACTTCTTGTGGAAACGAAAGTTATTGCTGTACCGCTTGAGGCTAATGCAAGAGGCGTTATTGCGATGGGACTCTCTTCGGATGGCAGGAGCTATAAAGAAATGCTTTCAGGAGGGGTTGATGTGCTGTATGTAATTGGTGAAGTCCCCGTTACCAAAAGACCGAAGGTGAATTTTCTGGTTGTTCAGACTTCATATTTGACAGACATAGCAAAGCAGGCTGATATTGTTCTCCCGTCCGCGTCATACCTGGAATCAAAGGGGACAATAATGAATTATCTGGGTAAAATCAGGGATCTTTCAATAGCCGTTGAACCTGCCGGTACAGCCAAACAGCACAAGGATATTTTTATTGCCCTGTCAAAGACAATGGGAAAATCATTAAAAGATTCAGAGTTAGGCGGCAATGGTGCACTTAAGGCCGAAGTAAAGACAAAATTCAGTCCATTTGAGAAAAAAGAAGGGCTTGATATTGACCCGGCTGAATTCGTGGAGTCTCTGAATCAGTGCGTGATTAATTCTTCACGGCTCCTTTGGCTTAAGGAGACTGAAAAGGCAGTGGGAGTTTAAAAAAAATTAAAATTTCCATTTTTTGACAGGATTAACCGGATTTACAAGATTTTTTATTACCCTTCTTTCAGTTACATATCTTGTTTATCTTGTATATCCTGTCTATACATGGCGACATTAATCACAACAAAGCGCGTCATTCCCGCGAAAGCGGGAATCCAGTGTAGAAAAAGAATAGTGTCAGGTCTTGACTTGATACATATCATATTTTTCTACACCTTCTAATCATATTAATCATAAAATTTCTTATACATAATATAGACAATTCCACAAGCGTTTATTATATCTTAACTAATGCTTGAATCAGAAATATGTACCATGTCAACAGGCTGTTGCCCAAATAAATTTTCGAATAAAAATGTCAAATTATTTTAGAAACTCAACTTGCAAGTACGCTATTTTTAACATTTCTTACAGGCAAACATAAGCAAAATTTTTAATTTATTCATTAATTTGGGTTTGAGCAACAGCCCGTCAAGACCTGACACTGAATGCTGATGTGTTATCCCTTCTTTTTTCCTTTCCAGATACTGCAAAATATATCCTGCATTATAACAGTCATACCAAGCCATTCCTCAACTTTGAAGCGTTTTATTGCCTTTATAACTTTTTGATGAATTTTTAACCTGTTGGGTTGTTTCAGTTTAACAATTAAGATGCCATAGTGCCTTTCATGCCGTTTTAAAGCGAAGCCCTTATCAGTCGTAATCAAGAGCCGCTGCTGTTTCTGAGCCATAATCCATACGTCTTCATCTATCAATCCTTCGTTATCTGTACCTCGGATATCAATAACATCATGAGAAGCCTCTCGCAGCTCTCTGACAGTCATTGCAGGTATATTTTCATCTACAAAAATATTCACACAATCACTTCGTCCGGAATAACCTGTTCTTCTGTTAGTAAGGCAGCATAGTCAAAGCAGGCAAGAATATCCTCTTGACTGATAGAAGGATATTCCTCAAGAAGTTCATCAACAGTATCCCCATTGGCTAACATATGCAGAATCTGATGGACGGGGATACGGGTTCCTTTGATACACGCTTGTCCATGACAAATTTTTGGATCAACTAATATACGCTCAATCATTCTAACACCTCCTTAACACTTATTTTCTCATTTATATTCAAATGTTATTTCCTCAAGTGACTTCAAGTTTTCCTGTAATCTTTATTAGTGTCTCAAGTTCCCCTTCCCACTCAATAAGCTCCATGTCATCCACTCTACCATACAGGGAATCTCTATCGAACTTTCCGTATTTATTTTCAAATTCCTGCAATTTGGACTGAGTTCTCTGAACCGCCTTTCTGAGCAGATCGGTATCAGTATGTATGGCGTCCTCTATTTTTTTCTTCGTCCAATTATCGTTTGTTTCTACTGTCAGCTTTGTCACTATTATCATTATTATAACTTATTATTTTTTATCTTAACATACCAGATATTCTGAGAGTATTACTTCACGTTTACCTGTCTGTGTGCGGTCACGCACAGGCAGGCCGAATACCGCCGGGTTCTGCTCTGCATAGTGGCTTTGCAGTAGTCGTTTGGGGATATGAGTCTGGAGCACTCAGCACCTTGAAAGGATTTTCCAGTTCATCTTTAAGCGCATCCATGGCTTTTAATGTGTTTTTTGCCGTCCGCAGGCACGGGGTCTTGTTTCTTGCAAAAGAGATTGCAGATTATCTCGGGATTCATTATTCTTTTCTTTAATAAATTGCTTATGGGGTGATATGAAAATGCAAGAAACAAGACGCGACCCCGCGACGGTAAGAAATCATCTTTGTGATTTGACACCAGTTTTTCATTCAATTAAAGTTTAAAGGTTTGAACCCGAAATTTTGAAATTGTTATTATATGGAATCTTCTGTTAATTCAAAACTAATTCTGATACAATCTGGAGAAACACACAAAAATCATATAAGGAGGAATAAGCATGGGAGACAAAGGGAAAAAAGATAGGGGTAAAAAAGAAAAACAAAAAAAGGCTCAACATACACTCAAGGAAAAACGCAAGGAGAAAAGAGAGAAAAATAAATAGGAATAAAAAGCATAACCAATCAATACCGAATCTCCATTGGTAGCTCGCCTACAAAGCAGAGCCTGCTAATCACTAACATAGGCCGATAATCTCTATCGTTATGCTTTATTTCTCTTGCTAATAAACAATTCTCATACTCTCTCAAAAGCAACATATGTAGGTGTAAGTCTCAAAAGGGGAATTTTTGACCGGAATTTT
The DNA here is from genome assembly GCA_036446195.1 of Thermodesulfovibrionia bacterium. GTDB lineage: Bacteria > Nitrospirota > Thermodesulfovibrionia > UBA6902 > BMS3Bbin08 > JAZFSN01. The sequence goes on from JAZFSN010000158.1 coordinate 3,319, forward strand.
AGACTGACTGTTGACTCCTTCCGTAATCAATAATCTGATATACTGAAAAAAATAGAAGGTTATAAACGGTAATCAATAAGTTTAACCTTTATTAAGCTGGATGACTAAAATGCAAGAAAAAAAGCCTGTCGAATTCCCGTATAAGATGGGATAAATTCTACGGAGATCCCGCCAGCTTGAACTGTTCCAACCGCATGGGCAGTTGAACTCCACGGGGTCGTATCTAAACTTTAAACGGGTAACGCAAATAAACAAGTTCAAGGCGTAGACCAGACCAGGAAATATTTTTCAAGGGCTGTTATTTATTCAGTGAAGCTCCCCGCCTACAAGGCGGGGCATCAAAAAGGAATATTTTCATTAATGACTGCTTTTTGTATTCCCCCGTTTACAAAACGGGGTATTCAAGTTCATTTTTCATAAAGATTTAAAGAGATATCAAGTGGGCTGCGATCCCATGATTGATTCCAGAAGCTCCCACCTGGCATAAGTTTCAATGATCTCTGTTTCGAGTTCCCCGAGTCTGGTTTTTATCTCGGGGATTCTGCTTCCCTCCTGCTGGTAGAATTCAGGACTTACAAGCATTCCAAAAAGCCCATCGCGCTCCTCCTCAAGAGATTCGATAAACAGAGGCAATGCCTCGAGCTCTTTTTTTTCTTTAAATGTGAGGATGCGCGGACGATCCTGCCTCGGCCGGATTTTATTCGGCTTCGCTGCCTTTTCCGTTTGTGCCGGGGTTGCCGGTCTGCGCTGACGCAGCCAGTCGTCATAGCCTCCGACATATTCTTCAAGCTTTCCATCACTCTCAAAGACTATTGTGCTTGTTACGATGTTGTTGAGAAATTCCCTGTCATGACTGACAAGGAGGACAGTGCCCTCGTACTGCATCAGCATCTCCTCAAGGAGTTCGAGAGTATCGGTGTCAAGATCATTGGTGGGTTCGTCCATTACCAGTACGTTCGAAGGTTTGGTAAAGAGCCTTGCCAGCAGTGCCCTGTTTCGCTCGCCGCCTGACAGTACCTTTACCAGCGAGCGTGCCCTTTCCGGGGGGAAGAGGAAATCCTGTAGATAGCCGATTACGTGTCTTGTCTTTCCGTTTACTGTCACGTACCCGGAGCCGTCAGCCACGTTATCCATGACAGATCTGTCGTCAATCAATTGCTCTCGATGCTGGTCAAAATATGCGGCCTTGATCCTGGCCCCCATGCGTACGGAGCCGCTGTGGGGTTCTATTGATCCAAGCAGCATCTTCAGCAGCGTGGTTTTACCGGATCCGTTAGGGCCTATAATGCCGATCTTGTCGCCGCGGATGATGGTCGTAGAGAAATCGCGAAAAAGGTGATGGCCTTCGTAAAAACAACCGATCCCATCAGCCTCAAGGACCAGTTTCCCCGACTTCTCGGCCTCGTTCATGACCATCCTGGCGCTCCCGGTATGTGTACGCCTCGCACGGCGCTCCTTCCTCATCTCCTTCAAAGCACTTACACGTCCTTCATTGCGAGTGCGCCGGGCCTTGATACCCTGGCGTATCCACGCCTCTTCACGGGAGAGCTTTTTGTCAAAGAGAGCGTTGTGCGTTGCCTCAGCATTGAGCTCAGCCTGCCTTCTTGTCAGGTAGGTTGCGTAATCACAAGGCCAGTCAGTGAGCCGGCCGCGGTCCAGTTCTATTATGCGGGTTGCCAGGGTCTGGAGAAACTTCCGGTCATGGGTTATGAAAAGTAAGGAGCCGCTGTATTCGATAAGGAATTCCTCAAGCCAGCCGATCGAGGTGATATCGAGATGGTTCGTCGGTTCATCCAGAAGCAGGAGGTCCGGTTCATTTACAAGCGCCCTCGCAAGCAGTAACCTCCTCTTATAGCCTCCGGAGAGGTCAGCTGCCTGAGCGTCAGGGTCCAGACTGAGGCGTGAAAGGACGGTCTCGACCCTTTGCTTAATCTGCCAGCCGCCGGAGGATTCGATCAGGTGCTGTATTCGTTCAAGCTCAGCTATTGCACCTGCGTCTCCATGTGAGAGACGAAGGCTCACAGAGTGGTATTCCTTGAGCAGGTCGACCATACCGCCGAGACCAGCTGCTACAATCTCAAACACCGTACCGGACAGGTCCTGCGGGACTTCCTGGTCAAGCAAGTCAATTCGCAGCCTTTGCTCACGTATTACCTCTCCGGCGTCATGGGTGATCTCGCCGCTTATGATCTTCATAAGGGTGGATTTCCCTGCCCCGTTCCTGCCGACCAGGCAGACCCGCTCCCTGCGTTCGATCTGAAAAGATACCCCGTCGATCAGTTCAGGGCCGCCGAACGCAAACTTCACATCCTTCAAACTCACCAGTGCCATATATCACTCCTGACAAACCGATGCTCAGTGAAACGGATTGATCTGAATATATTGTAGGGTTTGCTGTATTTTTTGTTGAAAGGTGCTGTTTTCATACCTGATTTCTTTTCCACCTTAGAATAGTCTGCGGGCAAACAATGAACGCCAACTGTAGACTTGCAGACCACAGATTGACGAGGATGCTGCCTGAATGCCCCGCTCTGTGAGCGGGGATGAAAGGCAGCTATATAAATAAAAATAATTATTCCTTGCTCGGAAGCCCCGCCTTGTAGGCGGGGAGCTTCACTTTATGCATTATATTAGTCTGCCCCCTCCCCCGCTATGAGGGATTTATGGGAAGCTTTAAATATCTGGTTAAATAAGTATGGTGTCCCCGGAAATCATCACTGAGACACTTGTTCTGTTAGACAAATGTAACATGTCAA
>JAZFSN010000159.1:0-3640 GCA_036446195.1 Thermodesulfovibrionia bacterium
TATGCGTGGAAGTACAGACTATTTTGGGAACGAGACATGGAGAGACAATAGAGGCAACACTATAAGAGGCTCAACTGATTTTTTTGGTAACAGAACTTATCGTGATAATTACGGGAATTCAGTTCGTTGCACAACAGACTATTTCGGAAATACTGTTTGTAGATGATAAACTGTACCAGAAAAAAGCCTAACAAAATAATGAACCTAACGACTTTGTCAGGTCACTTTTTTAAGTCCCTGTTGCCTTTCTATGTTTTTCTGTTGTTATAATTTTACTGCCTGTGCCGTCGTAGGTTATTACGGCGTTATGCAGACAGAAAATACAAAATATAACGCTTGACGTTAAGCGTTATAGTCATTATACTATTAGTGTGATTAGATCGTTCAAATGTAAAGAAACGGAGAAAATATTCAAAAGGACATTTTCTAAAAAATTTCCCAATAATATTCAAAGGGTTGCTTTGAGGAAGTTAAGAATGTTAAATCGAGCCAAAATATTAAATGATTTAAAAGTCCCCCCAGCGAACCGACTTGAGAAACTATCAAAAGATAGAAAAGGGCAACACAGTATTCGCATTAACGATCAGTGCCGCTTTTGTTTTAAATGGAACAATGGAGAAGTCAACAACGTTGAAATTATTGACTATCATTAGGAGGATTAATATGAAGACAAAAACAATAGATCCAATTCATCCGGGTGAAGTCCTTATGGAAGAGTTTCTTAAACCCATGGGGTTGAGCCAAAACCAGCTGGCCAATGATATTGGAGTACCTCCTCGCCGCATCAATGAAATTATTCATGGCAAACGGAGAATTACAGCTGATACAGCTCTTCGTCTCTCTCGCTACTTCAAAATGTCCCCACAGTTTTGGCTTGGGCTACAGATGGATTATGATCTTGACATAGAAGAAGACAGACTGGCATCAAGACTTAATAAAGAAGTTAATGTTTATGAATTAGTTCATAAAACTGCATAACCAGTCGTTGGACATTGAATGCGAGCCAGCGGGGACTTTTTTCGCTATCAATATTATGGTATTTTCAAATTAGAGTATTGCATGCTGTTATTCACAAGAGCTCGCATCAGTCAATTCTGCGTTATGCCTAAAAATAAAATGACAGAAAAATTCAGTGTTAGTCATAAAGCCATATTGGATGCTCTTATTTTAAAAAAGGCTAATGTAAAAGCATAAAAGCCAGAAAAATGTTTGGTTATCCGGCATATCATGCAGGCAAAAAGCTGTGCATTTGTCTTTATGAACAAGGTGTTGGCGTGAAGGTGACTGATAGTACCCTTCGGCACTGTTAAAACAAGACAAAAATATAATACCGTTTTAACCTATGGGAAAACCAAAAATGAGAGAATGGATTCAAATCAATCTGCAGGACTCAGAAGAATATCGAAATTATGAAGACATCTTTCGACAATCCATTAATTATCTACTCGAACAACAAGGAGTTAAATCATGAATGAATGGATTGATAAAAACGAATATCCATTTCAGTCAAACTATTTCGAGGTTCCTGCCGGACGGATGTATTACGTGGATGAAGGCGAAGGTTTTCCTGATATCATTGCAAGCTTTTCGCCAGGTTATTTAAATATCACAGTTTTATGTAAAAATCAATAAAATGTGTTAGGGTATTTTGAAATGTACATGAAAAAATATAATGAGTCGTTAGAAACAATTTAAAAACATGGAAAATCACAAATTAGTATTGCCTGAACATCTGAATCACTATGGCTATCTGTTTGGCGGGCATTTACTTAACTGGGTAGATGAATATGCCTGGATATCTGCAAGCCTGGATTATCCGGGATGCAACTTTGTTACTATAGGGCTTGATACAGTTGAATTCAGGAAAACTGTAAAGGGAGGGACTATACTGAAATTTATTATGGAGAAAACAAAGGAGGGTAATACTTCTGTTCAGTATTCTGTAAACGTGTATCGGGGCAATGTCAGGAGCAACGGGAAGGATTTAATTTTTTCAACGCATATAACATTTGTTCGTATAGATGAAGAAGGCAAAAAAATATATTTACCCCGTTAAAAGAAAGCCTTCAATGAAATCGGAGGTTATAAAATCTGTCGCAGTCGGTGGTCTAAAGTCACCAACACGCGACACCTTTTTAACGGGGTTTACCAAAGTGAAGCTCCCCGCCTGCAAGATGTCTGCCTATTTTTTATCTTCGGTCGCCTGTATTATAGATTCAGCTGTTATCCTTAGGAGACTGTTTAATTCCTGATGGGAGATGCTTAGAGGCGGCATTAATACAATAACGTCTCCAAGCGGCCTTATTATAAGACCTTTTTCTGTTGCTTTGAGGCAGACCCTCCCGCCAATTTTTTTCTCTAAAGGATAGGGCTTTTTTGTTTTTTTGTCCTCTACAAGCTCGATTCCGACCATAAAACCTTTCTGTCTTACATCTCCAACGTGCTGCAGATCTGCTATCCCTGCAAGTTTCTTTTTAAGTATTCCAATCTTTTTTTGCATGTTCTTTAAGGTCTTTTCTTTCTTAAACAGATCAAGATTTGCAATTGCAGCAGAGCAGGCAAGCTGATTGCCTGTATATGTATGTCCGTGGAAAAAGGTCTTTAAATCTTCAAATTTTCCGAGAAACGCCTTATAGATTCTTTCAGTGGTAATTGTTGCTGCAAGCGGGAGATAGCCTCCTGTAATTCCCTTTGCAAGGCAGAGGATATCAGGGCTTATGTTTTCATGCTCGCAGGCAAACATTTTCCCTGTTCTTCCAAAGCCTGTCGCAACCTCATCTGCTATCATGAGAATGTTGTATTTCCTGCACATGCTTTTTACGCCTTTTAAATACCCCGGCGGAGACACAATCATTCCTCCTGCCCCCTGCACAATTGGTTCGATAATTAACCCTGCTATTTTTTTATGATGGCTTTTTATTATCTTTTCCATTTTTTTAAGGCAGAAGAGCTTGCAGGAAGGGTATTTTTTGCCCAGTTCACACCTGTAACAGTATGGTGAAGGAGCCTTGTAAGACTTGAAAAGCAGAGGGGAAAATGCCCTGTGAAATATATTGATGCCCCCGGCGCTTACTGCGCCGATAGTGTCGCCGTGATATGCGTTGTTAAGGGATAAAAATCCTGTTTTGCGCTTAATTCCAATATGCTGCCAGTATTGAAATGCCATTTTAAGTCCTATCTCTACGGCAGTTGAGCCATTGTCAGAATAGAAGACCCTGGCCAGCCCTTTCGGGGTTATTTTCACAATCTTTTCAGCTAACTCTGCAGCGGGCGGGTGAGTAAGGCCAAGCAGGGTTGAGTGACTGATTTTATCAATCTGCTGTTTTATTGCAGTGTCTATCTCTTTCTTTTTGTGTCCGTGCACTGTAACCCAGACAGATGAAATGCCATCAAGATACCATTTACCAAAAATATCCTTAAGAAAAGCGCCCCGTCCCTCTGTAATAATTATGGGGGTCTGCTGTGCCCATTCCTTCATCTGAGTAAATGGATGCCAGATATAATTTCTGTCGAGTTTCTCAAATTGCTTTCTAAGTGATTGAATGCTCATATCAGGCCCCCTGTTGTAAAATCAGTCATCTATTCCAGATGCGATTATAGTAACACGGTATTCAGTTGTCAATGAAAGGGCTTTTTAAAG
>JAZFSN010000160.1:0-6356 GCA_036446195.1 Thermodesulfovibrionia bacterium
AATTAACGTATTGAAAATAAACATTTTCAGAATGTACTAAAATCACCCATTGGGTGAAGGACAAAGTCTGTCATTCCGCATCCCCAATCAAGTTGAGGACATGCTTGATGCGGAATCCAGAGTCTTTTAAAGACTGGATTCCCGTTCCCCGCTTACTACCTGCGGGGACAAGCTTCACGGGAATGACAAAATAACTTAAGAATCGCTCAATTTAGGTTTTAGTTTTTTTTCTACTCCGGAGTTTCTCCAACTGTTAGTGTTTTAAGCGTTTCTTCATTGATTTCGATTTTGTTGGCTTTCTCCTTCAGCTTTTCAATATATGAGTCAAACACGGTTTTTTGTTTCTCTACTGAAAGTCTTTTTTCAATAGAGGTTTTTACCTCTTCGAAATCACGCGGTTTACCTTCTTTTTTATCGGTAACTTTTATAATATGATAGCCAAATTTTGTCTTAACCGGGCTGCTTACTTCTCCGGGTTTAAGACTGAAGGCAGCTTTCTCAAACTCAGGGACCATCCTGCCCCTGCCAAAAAAGCCCAGGTCACCGCTATTCTTTGCAGTACCCTTATCTATTGAAAGTTCTACAGCCAGTTTAGAGAAATCTTCTCCCTTTTGAATCCTTTTAAGGACATCTTCTGCCTCTGTCTCTGTATTTACAAGTATATGGCTTGCCTTGACCTCAGGCCCTGTCATAAATTCATCCTGGTTTTTGTCATAAAAATCTCTGACTTCTTTAGCATCAACTTTTGCTTTTTCCTCGATTTCATTTTTTAGCAGGATGGATATTAAGGTCATTTTTTCAAATTCCTTAATTTTATCCTGAAATTCCTTTTCTTTATTAACCCCCTGTTTTTTAGCCTCCTGGTACATGAGTTCTTCTTTAATAAGTTCTTCAAGAAACTCCTTTTTGCCTGCCTCACCCTTAAATCTGTTCTTTGCCCATTCAGGCAGACGATTAATTTTTTTAATAAAGTCTTCTTTTGTTATTGTTGTTGTATTGACTTTAGCAAGAACAGAATCAGCCGGGCTCTCTTTTGAATTGCACCCAACCATAAATATTGCTAAAAGCATCATGAGCAATAGCTTTTTCATATTATTCTCCTTTAGTTAGATAATATATTTGACTTAAAGTGGGTTTTATAACATAATCCCTTGATTTTTTACAACTATTGATTCACATATAAATAATGTCCGTCTTTCTGTCATTCCCGCCTGCCTGCCGGCAGGCAGGCTTGTCGGGAATCCTTAATAAAGCATATGTCTCCTGGTTTTTTCATACCCTGTATCTCTGCCAATAAAATCAAATAATGTGCCATAGTGCTCTATATCCTGTCCTGTATCCCGTGTCCACGGGGATATTGCATAATTATAAGCAGTCCTTGAGTCAGTACCTTTAAATAACCTGAGCGGAATTGATATGCCAATCCCCTTGTCGTGGTATCCTCTGTTGGTCTTATCATTAAAGACAGAAGTATCCGTAATGCTGTACCATGCCCAGATGGTTACTCCATTTATGGACTTTGACAATGTAAATCTTACACCATTATCGCCTGCCAGAAACCTGCCGGCCTTTATATCTATTGCAATATCTTTTTCATGGATATTTAATCGGGTATTTAAGAACGCAGTAGTATAGATATCTTTTACATCATTGTTTATAAGGCCAAAGGGTTTGTTATGATACCTTTTTTTAACGGCACTTCCGCTCAAACCTAAAAATATTCTCCCGTCAAGGACCGGCATTGCGACCTCTGCGTCAATGCCTGCATACTGAACCTCAAGGAATCCTGCAGAGGCCTTTGCATATATTTTCGGGGTTAGTCTTTTTATCTGGTCAAACATCAATCTGTCAAGAACAACTTTTTCCTGTTTATAAAGCACAAGGTCGGATCTTACAGGTATGGAAAGCGGTTCATTTACTGTAGAAATGTTGTTTAACGGGTATGTTGCAGCCCCTGTTACAAAGGATGCGCCTTTCCACGGATGATAACTCAGCCATCCTGAAACGCCAAACCTGTATTGAAAGAAACCTGAGGGGTCATTCAAAAATGTCTCAAAAGACGATTTAATCCCGTATCTGAATGACTTTCTGTGCCCTGGCCGAATATCAATAGTCCTGGAAATATCTGTATTAATCCCGGATAAATAAAAAAATTCATTAACAGTGAGTTTCCCGGAATATAATTCAGTTATATCTGTTTTAGTGGTTTTAAACTCGATTACCGGTATACCGTTTTCCTTAAGGATGATATGAACCTTCTCAGTATTTTCGGGTATTATTTTAATAATTGCTTCCATGATTATCCCGATAGCCTTTGAATTGAAATAATATTTCTCATTCTGTGCCTCTATCCACAACTCATCCTGTTCTGTTACAACAACAATATCGCTGAAACCAGAGTAGTATAATACCCTTGTTATCCTCTCAGATATTGGACTTAGTCTTTCCTCAGGCTTTTCTCTGTAAGATGGGTTATATATGGGGATAAGAGGTTTGCCAATATCAAATATCATTGATAAGTTAACGCCTATTTGATTACCCCTTTGATAACTTAAGTCAACTGCAGACCACCCTGTTGGTTTATAACGGATGCCGAAATTGTATCTGGAACTGACAGGCTCTCTAAAATATTCATCCCGGGCAGGGTCTCCGGCCTGGACATGATATCTAATAGGGCTGTATTCAAACATAAGGGCGAATTTTTCAGAGGGTGCAAACTGAACGCCCCAGAAAAACTGTGAGTCCCTGATCCATCCTCCGGGGTTACTCAAAATTTCCAACTTAAATTCCTCCTCATTCGGGGGCAGAGGTCTTTTACCGAATATTCCATTACCGAATCCAAGCGTAAAGTCAAAAGGGTATATCTGCTTACTTACAACCACATACTGAGATGGATAGACCCGCGTGCCGTGAGGGTCCATAATTCCTGCTGCCAAAGCCGGTATATATTTGCCTTCAGAGATAAACTGATATTTCAGGCTTATTGCTTTGTCTTTGAAATCGCCGTAGGATGCTGTTAAGGCAGGAACGCCTATCACTTCTGTTATCCTGCCGTTAATCTCAAGCCTGTTGAGTGGGCTTATCGCGCCATAATAGTACCTGTAAGGCTTTATCTGGCTGACTCCAATTCTAAGGCTGTTTTCCTTCATTACTCTTGCTGTCGGGATTTCCATGAGGCCTGTCCCGCCCCGGTTTGAAGGATATGCAGGGGGTTCATTAGAGGCGAAAACAGATACAGAAGAAAGGAACAGCAATATCAGGATGACAAGGCATTGCATTAAAATATTGTTAAAGTAACGCCTGCTGTTACTGCAATTTGATATAGTATCTGGGTTATGTCTTTAATCTCTCTTAGCCAGGCAATACGCGTAAGTTTTTCTGATACTACAATTGTGTCTCCGGGTTCGATTTCTTTTATCTCCTCTCCAAATCCGGACATCTCCCATCTTGATTTAGAGGTATTCCAGTTTAAAAATCCTCTTGAAAGTTTTCTTGCTGTGCCGTCGACTTTAAGGACATAGATATTTTTCTTGTCTGCATAGTTTGAATAGCCGCCGGTTAATTCAATGTAGTCCTTGTAATCCAGATTTTCAGAATATATAAAACTGCCCTGTGACATCACAGCTCCCATTACGTTAACTACACTGTTTTTTACAGGAATAGAAAGGTAGTCTCCTCCAGCAAGCTCTATGTCGTATGCACTGCCCTTTAACAGTCTCAGGTGTACAAGCTGTACAGATAACCTTCCGAGAGGCTCTATTTTTTTCATGGACTCTATGAATTTCTGCTGCTGTGCCAGTTCTACTTTTCTGGCTTCTATCTCTTCCCTGCTGGCGGCTGCGGATACCTGGGCAGCGCCTTTTGTGAGCAGTTCCCTCTCGAGCCTGGAGGCCATCTCTTCAAGACTTTTTTTCTGCATCTCTTTGACCTTTTCTCTTAAGAACACCGCACCCCTTAGATATGCCTTGTCAGAATAGCCTCCTGCCCTTTCGATAAGCGAAGAAAGCTTCTCTCCTTTCCTGATGGCATATGTGCCTGGAAATTTAACCTCGCCATGTATGGTCACTGTCTGATAAGACATCCATTCAGGGACAGTCCGGACAAACATGTAATCATCTTCCTTGAGCATTATGTTGCTTTCAGTGTCGCCAGCCATGGCCTTTCTTAGGTCTATAATAAATTTCTCGATTTCCGGCCCTTTGTCAGTAACATTTACCCTTATTAATTCAGCCTCTTTTGTATATGCATAATATTTCAACCCGCCTGCCATTGAGATTAAATCTTTGACACTTATGCCATTTTTGCCTGCTCCGTATTCACCCTCCCTTTGAACAGCGCCTGACAGCCTTATGGTTTTGCGGTCCTGGATAATCTGAAATATTTTTACAATGTCTCCAGAATGAAGTGTAATATCATTGTCCTGTATGTCATCCAGATTGGCTTCAAATACCTCCTGCATGCCTTTATCAATAATTTTCTTTATCTGAACCCTGCCTTTAAAGGCAACGGCATTCAACCCCCCTGCCATGTCAATTAACTGTGAAACAGTGGTTTTACCTTTAAGCTCATATATAGCAGGGTTGTTCACACTGCCTGTTATACCCGCCACAGGCCCAATTGGCGGAATAAATATAACGTCTCCCGGCATCAGCCCGATGTCATTTATCTTGTCTCCCTTTAAAAGAAAATCATACATGTCTAAATGAGCTATGGTCTTGTTGTTTCGCTTAACCTGAATATCCCTCATTGTCCCGGTTTTGCTCGGACCGCCTGTTTCAAAGAGGGCATTAATTAAGGTGGAAAGAGAAGATATTGTGTAGGCCCCGGGTCGCCGGGCACTGCCAACTAAATAAACCCTGATGGTTCTCAACGAACCCATGCTTATATTCATCTCAAACCTGGTCAGTAGTTTTGAATATTCCTTAAAAATGACTTCCTTCATCTCTTTGATTGTAAACCCGGCAACACCAAGGATGCCGACCTTTGGCAGATTTATGTTTCCGTTCCTGTCAACCTCTATATTCCACTCCCCTTCGATTTCTCCCCAGATATTGATTTTTAACTCATCACCGGGCCCGAGGACATAATCAGGGCTGACCGGTACATTTTGAAAAGCGGCAAAAGTTGATGGCTGTCTGAAAAGGTCATAACCGAACTGTTTAATACCCGCTGTAGTAAAAGGGCTTTTTATTCCGAGGATTTTAAATGCCACAGATAACTGTTCCTGTGTTCCGATTAAAAATCCGGCGTCAACAACCATCGGGATACCGATAGATTTGTCTATTCCTTCATCAATGCCGGAACGTGAACGTCCAGTCTTATCTTTTCCCCAAGCTTCTTCAACCCTGATGATTCTTACGGCAAGCTTTGTTTTTCCCGGGGGCGGAGGCGCAATACTCTGGGAGAAAGCAATGCCGTACTTCTGCAAAATTTCAAACTGTTTTTCAGTGATATCTATTTTTTCGGAAATGTATTGTTCAAATTCCGATAATATTTCTAATGAGGGTTTTAAAAGGATTTCAGGCGGGCTTTCCGGAACCTGTTTTGCTGGTTCAGTTTGCCGCGGCACATTAAGTGTTGGAAATCGGCTTTTTTTCAGTAAAGGGATAATATCAAACTGCTGTGCATAGACAGTATGAGCAAAAATGAATGTTAACGGTAAAACCCAAAAAAGGCAGATAAGGCGTGTTAATTTTATCATGCAATTATCCTTCCGTCATTTTCCCCTGCTGAGGTACTTACTCTCTAGTATTTCGAGTATCTGATTTTCTGCGTTAGTGCCGTTCCAATCTTATTTTGTCGGTTGCTTTGTTTGTCATTCCGGCAGTTTTTAAGCCGGAATCCAGGAATTTTTTATAATATCATCTTGTCTCAGGCCTGGATTCCCGTTTCCACGGGAATGACAGCACACATCGGTTATGCGTCAATTTACGGATGACACTACAATAGCAGCCTTGACACGTTCGTGTAAATATTAAAAAGGCGGTAAAATGCTGTATCCCAGGAAACCCTTAGTGACATAGCGTACACCAACATACAGCGCCAGTACAACAAAAATACGTTTAAGCCATATCTCTGGAAAATACTTGGAAATTCTTGTGCCGATTACAGAACCTGCGAGAATACCGAGAAGCTCTACTCCGATTAAAGGCCAGTACACAGGTGTTCCCTTGATTACCATGTAGGAAAAGATGCTGGTTATCATTCCGATCAGTACCGCAAATGCTGAAGTGCCTGCAACGAGATACATTGGCAGCCCTGTCACGCTTGTCAAAAATGGAACCAGAAGAAAGCCGCCTCCTACCCCGAGAAAAGAAGCAAGACCGGCGATAAAGAATCCCCCTACGAGCGGTATA
>JAZFSN010000161.1:0-10756 GCA_036446195.1 Thermodesulfovibrionia bacterium
AATACTCTGCAACAGCCCTTTAAATGTTTTTTTCATCCCAAAATACTATAATTTTGGTTCTCATGTCTCTCGCCTGCAATACTTATTTATCTTACATTGCTTTATTCGTTTTACCTGTCAATAACCATTTTAAACTATAAAATTCAGTAAAATAACAAGACAGCAACTTAGATAACTTATATAAATTCAGTTATCATAATATCCATATATAGGCGAAGATTACTATTTTTTTTCAAACCTGTCAAGCTTTTAATGATTGGGCACATTTATCAGCCAAAAAAGAAAGGTAAGTCCAAAGGTTAATTCTTTTGTTTTTAAAAGGATAAAGAGTTATGGTGGAGACAAACATGTACAAATACGAAGCCACGCAAAATTAATAATATCGTATAATTTAAATTCCAAACTTTTTCTTAAGGCTATAAACAGACGGCCTGCTAATACCCAAAACCTTCGCAGTTTTTGAAATGTTATTCCTGCAGATATTGAGAGCCTCTATTAGCTTCTTTTTTTCGACAGTGCTCCTCACATCCCTAAGTGATAATATAGATGCTAAATCTGCTGCAGTTGGTATGTCTAAATCCAGGTCTGTTACTGTAACTGCTGTATCAGGAGACATTACAACAGCCCTTCTTATCTTGTTTATTATTTCTCTAATATTTCCAGGCCAGTTATAATTTCTTATTGCATTAACTGCTTCTTGTGTGAAAGTTTTATTTAAATTCATCTCATTAGAAAATTTGTTAAGGAAATACCTTGCAAGAATTACCTTATCCTCACCCCTTTCTCTTACAGGCGGAAGATTTATTTTAAAAGATGCCAATTTATCGTAAAGGTCATTCCTGAATGTGCCCGCATTAACAGCAGATCTAAGGCTCTTACTCGTAGAGGCTATAAGCCTCACATCTACTGATTTTCCGCTTTTAGCGCCAACTCTCGTGATTTTCTTCTCTTCAAGAAATTGCAGGAGTTTTGACTGAATATCAGGCGAAAGCATACAGATCTCATCCATAAAAATTGTTCCGCCGTCAGCTAACTCCAACTTACCAGCTTTACTGCTTTGCATGCCGGAAACAGTTTCAATGTCATGACCAAAAAGTTCTGTCTCAATGAGATTTTCGGGTATTGCCGCACAGTTTACCGTAATAAAAGGACCACTCCGTCTCGAGCTTCTTTCGTGAATTGCCTTTGATGTAAGCTCTTTGCCGGTCCCGCTTTCTCCTGTTATTAGTACATCTATATTGCTATTCGCAATCTGCCTAATCACTGAAAAAATATCTAGTATTGCCCTGCTTGAACCCACAAATTCCTGATTAATCTCCAGGCACTTACCAATTCCTAAAATCTCCACATCTATAAAATTAAGAATCCTGTGAATATCTTCCAATGAAAGGGCCCTGCTCTTAGCTGCAAGTCTGTTAACGAATGATTCTTTTTCATGCTGGATCAAATAATCAGGGGAATTAAAATTCAAATACCATCCACATTCACTGCATTTTAATTCTCTGCGTACGCTTACCCTGCCACAATATGGGCAAGTTGATTCATAAACTATTTTTTCTTTAATATAATCCCAGAGTTTTATCTTGGTATCCCTGTTTACATGGCAGAATTTCACAACCATGCCAGTATCATCTCTACGTATAATTTCTCCCATCATCTCAAACTCGCCATGTTTTGGCAATTCATATCTAAGGCCAACTATCTTCTTATCAGGCTGGGGCGCTTTATAATCAATGTGAGCTCCGTTGAGGCTCATTACTGAAAATTTAGCGTTTTTCTCATTTGCCGCCCCGCCGCCGTTACCATATATGACATTGACAGGCAAATCAGATTTACATCGAATATCCAATCTTTGTGTCATAATACTTCTCCTGTTCCAGAACTAATTAAATAAAAGGATTTTTACTTGGATAACAATTCTCAATATGTTTGTAGCATAAAAAATAAATGTTTGTCAAGCATTTTTACATATACATTTATTAAATATTATTATAACTTCCCAATATTAATTTGATATTGCTTAATTAAGTTGAAAAAACAGATATAAACAGGCATACTGAGCAGAATTAAAAAAATTTAATAGCGGGATTTAATTATGAAGACACAAAAAAACATATAGCTGGCAATATTTAGTGTGACCCATGAATTAGCACGGGCAAACACTTTACACAGCCATAGAGTTCGTCTCCCTTGTACTCACATGAAAACAAAACTTTTTCCTCACTTGTAGCACCACAGTTCAAGCACTTATGATCCATTTTCAGCCACCTGTTTTTAGATATTTACGATGTCTCAAGTTTTTTAATTTCATCTACAACCTTTTGAGGGTCTACGTTATGCATTGTGGCGCCAAAGGAAATTGATTCCATATTAATCCCAGGACATGTAAAACAGCCCGTACCGAAATATTTCTCAATAACTTTTTCCGCCCCTGGAACTGCATTAATAACATCTCCTATTACAGAGTCTTTGGTTATCTCAATCTTTGTCATTATTTCAACCTCCTCGCAAATTTAGCGGTTTACATTTTATGAACCTTGATTTAATTCTAAAATAAAAATAAAAAAAGATATATGATATAAATCATAATAATCTTAAATGCCGTTATTAGTTATCGGTTATTAATTATTGTTACCTGCCTGCTGGCAGGCAGGTAACAATTAACGTATAATTAATAACAGATTTGGCATCAATTGTTATATTGAAATGTAAGGAGAATTTATAATAAAGCTAATAAGATAGAAAAGTCAGGCGGGCTTAATTGTCTTAAGCACGTTTACTGCAAAAAGAACTACAGCTGTCAGGGAACAAAACGCCGATACAACAAGCAGTTGACTAAAAAAAAATGCAAACTTATCTCCTGCTATTAAAGGCCAGCTTATTGCCATTCCCGCCAGCCCTGCATTTGCTGCCCAGAACTGAATCCTCACGAGCAAGGGGCTGTATATAGTCCTTCCGCTAAATCTCGGCAGTATGTGATAACCTACCCCATAAATCATCATTGACATAAAACCCAGGAGATTTAAATGAACATGAGCAAACAGGAAATAACCTGATTCAGCAGGCCGTAACAGCATGGTTGTACCCAACATGGCACCAAGAACAAAGTAAATAACACCCATCCTGAGATACCAGACTACTATCCGTTCCATTGACTTCCCTTTTTTAAACAGTAATTAAGATACAATAAGGCTAACACTGTAAATATGCCTTTTATCCCCGTTAGAAGGGCGAAGGTCTTCTAATGGGGTAAACTCGCATTTCCTGATAATCAACCTACCTGCTCCACTGATTTAATCTCTGGCAGTTCCTGCTTGATGGTATTTTCAATTGCATTCTTAAGTGTCATCGTTGACATTGGACAACCAGAACATGCACCGGTCAGCTTTACCTTGACCACCCCGTCAGACTGCTGAACATCAACAAGCTCAACATCTCCACCATCCCGCTGAAGCATCGGCCTAATCTTGTCCAATACCTTTTCAACTTTTTCACGTAACATAAATCCCCCCTTGATTCTATAGTAAATGGTAAATGAAAGATAAACACTTTAAATACTCTAAACATATTTTAAATGCTATATTTTTTAAAATCTATGATATTAATCATATATCATATCTTTTCTAATTAAAAAAATTCTCTACTTAACATTAAGATGTTCTATGATATCATAACTGTCTTTTTTTCTTGTTGCTACCAGATATTCAGGTAACCATTCAGTGCCTGGTGGCATAGAAGAGAGATTCTCGAAGCGAGTCTCCGCGAAGAGTCGCTCCGGCCTGCCGGGAATCATTCTTTAGAGATATATAATTCCACCCGTCACTGAATGGTTACATCTTCAGACATAATTTGTTTGACAAAGTCTGCTGTATTCCTTACTATTTAGTCTGGGAAACAACTAATAAACTAAATTTTTTTAGATTTTGTAGCCTGTTTTACACAATAAAAACTATGCTAAATTTATAAACTACGTATGAAAAAGATGTTTAGAAATATATTTTTTACGGATTTACTTAAACACACCATAAACAGCGCTTTTAAAACCGACCCTTCGTTCGAGCTATAACAACATTGTATTTACAAGATTTAATCTCAAAACTACATGCCTTCTGGTCAAAACAGGGCTGTGTAATTCATCAGCCTTATGATATAGAAGTCGGCGCCGGCACATTCAATCCAGCCACATTCTTCAGAGTTCTTGGAACTGAACCGTGGAGGGCGGCATATGTAGAACCCTCAAGACGTCCAACAGATGGCAGATACGGGAAAAATCCAAACAGGCTTCAACATTATTACCAGTATCAGGTAATCCTGAAACCCTCGCCGCCTGACGTTCAGGATATTTACCTTCAAAGCCTTTCCAATATTAATATTGACCTGCTTAAACACGACATAAGATTTGTTGAGGATGACTGGGAATCCCCTACCCTTGGAGCATGGGGGCTGGGCTGGGAAGTCTGGCTTGACGGGATGGAAATAACACAGTTTACATATTTCCAGCAGGTTGGAGGCATAGAGTTAAGACCTGTGTCGGCGGAGCTTACCTACGGGCTTGAACGCATAGCTATGTTTCTTCAGGAAAAAGATAATGTCTTTGACCTTAAATGGTCAAAGGAAATAAATTATGGTGATATCCATCATGAAACAGAAGTGGAATTCTCAAGGTATAATTTTGACGAGGCTGATATAGGAATGCATTTTAAACTTTTTGAGATGTACGAAAAAGAATCCCTGCGCCTCATAAAGCAGGGGCTTGTTCTGCCGGCTTATGACTTCTGTCTTAAATGTTCTCATACATTTAACATCCTGGATGCGCGGAGTGCCATAAGTGTAACAGAAAGAGCAACATACATTACAAAAGTAAGAAATCTCGCAAAAAAATGTGCTCAGGGATACCTCAGGCTACTGAATGAAAAACATGAAATGAAGGGATAAAAATATAATTTTCAGTTATGAAACAGCTGATTCTTGAAATAGGCACAGAGGAAATACCCGCCAGATTTATTGCCGGTGGGGTAAAATCACTAAAGGAAGGAATAACAAAACTTCTTAATGACGCACATATAGATTTTGAAGAAATCTCCGAGTATGCTACACCGAGAAGACTTGCGGTATTAATTAAGAATATATCTGAGCGCCAGACTGAAAGAAAAATAGAGGTACTTGGACCGCCTGAAAAAATTGCGTTTGACGAAAAAGGCAACCCGACATCGGCTGCTACCGGATTTGCAAAATCACAGAATATTGATATAAAAAAACTCAGAGTAGTTGAAACAAACCGCGGCAGGTATGTAGCAGCAACTATTGAAGGAACCAGCAGAGAGACAAAGGATATCTTAACGGATACGCTGCCAAAACTGATATCTTCACTTCAATTTCCAAAATCAATGCGCTGGGGTAATGGCAACTTAAGATTCGTAAGGCCAATACAATGGATTACTGCCATCCTTGGTAACGATATAATCCCTTTTGAAATTCATGGTTTAAAAAGTACTGACATGACACGCGGCCACCGTTTTTTGTCACCAAGCGTTTTCAGGATAAAAGACCCTTCCACTTATCTGCAATGCCTGTCAAACAACTATGTTATAGCTGACACAGAGAAGAGAAGGGAAATGATTTCAGAAGACATAAAAAAAATAGAATCGAGTATGGACTGCATAGTGCATGAAGACAGAGAATTGCTGGATACAGTCACATTTCTTGTTGAATACCCGACAGTCATTCTGGGGAACTTTGATGCTGAATATCTTTCTCTCCCCAAAAAGCTCCTTATAACAGTTATGAAAAATCATCAGAAATATTTTTCAGTAGAGGATAAAGACGGAAACCTCCTGCCTCACTTCATTGTCATAAGCAATACAACTGCTGAAAACAGTGAAACAGTCAGAAAAGGCGCTGAACGTGTTATCAGGGCAAGGCTTGAGGATGCAAGATTTTATTTCAACGAAGACCAGAAGAGACCTTTATGGGATTATATTGAAAAACTAAAGGACGTAACCTTTCAGGAAAAACTCGGCAGTGTTTATGAAAAAGTAGAGCGAATTGCATTTATCTGTTCTTTTCTTGCAGATGTACTCAACCTGCCTGACAAGGAAAAAATTTTAAGGGCTGCGATGCTTTCCAAGGCAGACCTTGTAACTGGAATTGTCAGGGAATTTCCCGAACTGCAGGGCTATACAGGAATGATTTATGCAAGGAATTCAAACGAAGATGAAGAAGTAGCGTCAGCCATTCATGAACATTATATGCCGAGATTTTCAGGTGATAACCTGCCATCAAATGAAATAAGCAGCATAATCTCCCTGGCGGATAAAATTGATAATATTGCGTGTTTTTTCCTTGTTGGTCTGATACCCACTGGTTCTGAAGATCCCTATGGATTAAGGCGTCAGGCAATGGGCATCATAAATATTCTGCGGAATAAAGATTTTGATATTTCTTTAGGCCATCTCATTGATAAGGCATTGCAAGGGGTTGAAAGCTATCTACCTGCTAGAAAAACCTTAAGCAGAGAAATCCTGAAATTCTTTTATCAGAGGATTGAAGGAATTTTTTTAAGTGAGGGCTACAGCCATGACATTGTTAATGCGGTGCTTTCTGGCAGGGAATGCGATACAAACAGATTCCAACCAATCGCAGCAGCGGGCGGGCAAAGTATAAAAGAGATAAAGAAACGGGTTGAAATACTTTCCCGGCTGAAAAAAGAAGCTGCGTTTCCAGAGCTCCTACCAGCTGCAAAGAGGGTTTATAATATACTTTCCAATACCGGGCCTGAAGAATTAAGGCAGGACTTATTGCTTGAAACCGCTGAGCAGGATTTATTCAACACAGTCAAAAAAGTCAAAGATAAATTGTTAAAGACTGAATATAAAACCCTGTTTGAGCTCATAGACCCTGTAAATACATTTTTTGACAGTGTCCTTGTAATGGACAAAGACCCCGCAAAGAAGAGAAACAGGTTTGCCCTGCTTTTTAGTGTAAAAAACATCTTTGACTCACTTGCGGATTTTTCAAAGATAATGTAGCAGATATTAATTTGTCCTAAAAAAATTTATAAACTAATAAATAAGGATACTGCTGATAAATAATGGCAATAATTAAAAGTTCTGTTAATTATTAACGCTTTCCCCTGATTCCATCAAAATTACTGAAGATCCTCATTTAGTTCATTTTTAATCCCCCACCCGGGTAATTTACATTGTAATAAAAACCTTCAAGTCATTAATCAATTAGTATTTTTTATATTAAAGTTAAATTTTTTGTATTTGAATTTAGACAGCATTTCCTGTACAATATTCATGCTATCTGTCAGTAAAGAATTAACCCCTTACTTTTTAATTATTAATTTCATTCTGGAGGATTAACATGGCGAAAAAATACGTCTATTTTTTTGGAAATGGCAAAGCTGACGGCAATGCCCGCATGAAAAATCTCCTTGGAGGCAAAGGCGCAAATCTCGCAGAGATGGTGGGTCATCCGAAATTAAAACTGCCTGTTCCACCCGGATTTACCATAACCACCGAGGTATGCACACTTTATTACAAAAATAAACATAAGTATCCCAAAGAGCTTAAAAAGCAGGTAGATTCTGCACTTTCCCGGGTTGAAAAGATTATTGGAAAAAAATTTGGCGATGTTCATAATCCCCTCCTGGTTTCAGTGCGTTCCGGCGCCCGAAGTTCCATGCCCGGAATGATGGAAAGCGTATTAAATGTCGGCCTCACTACAAAGACCATTCCCGGACTTATAAAAAAGACTGGTAATGAGCGGTTTGTTTTTGATGCCTACCGCCGCCTGCTTATGATGTATTCTGACGTTGTTATGGAAAAAGCAGCTGGCATTGAGCCTGAAGAGGGACAGGGTATACGTCAAAAGCTCGAACACGCCATGGAGACATTAAAAAAGGAAAAAAGTTACACAACTGACACAGATTTGACCGTTGATGATCTAAAAAAACTATGTGATGAATTCAGAGTGATAATCAAAAATACCTTCAAAAAAGCATTTCCGGATAAACCCCATGATCAGCTATGGGGCGGCATCGGGGCAGTTTTCCAGTCATGGATGGGGAAACGGGCTGTTTCATACCGCAGGATTGAAAAAATTCCAGAGGAATGGGGAACAGCAGTCAATGTCCAGTCTATGGTATTCGGTAATGCAGGAGACAGTTCGGCAACAGGCGTTGCCTTTACCCGAAACCCTGCAACAGGAGAAAACATGTTCTACGGTGAATGGCTTCCAAATGCTCAGGGCGAAGATGTTGTTGCTGGCTTAAGAACCCCTAACCCTGTAAACAAGGCGGGCAAAACCGATGATACCATGCATCTTCATTCTCTTGAAGAGAAAATGCCAGAGATGTATAAACAATTATTTTTCTTTCAGAAAAATCTTGAGAAGCATTACAGGGATATGCAGGATATTGAATTTACTATAGAGGACGGAAAGCTCTGGATGCTCCAGACAAGAGTTGGCAAGCGAAATGGCCAGGCAGCCATACGAATGGCGGTCGAAATGGCAAAATCAAAGCTGATTACCAGAGAGACAGCTATTCTTCGCGTCAAACCTGAACAAATAGATGAGCTTCTCCACCCGGGAATTGACCCTGATGCTGAAAAAAAGGCTGTTGAACTGGCCAAGGGTCTGCCTGCTGGCCCGGGAGGAGCTATCGGAAAGGTTGTTTTTACTGCCGATGATGCCGAATCATGGTCAAACAGAGGTGAAAAGGTAATTCTTGTGAGAAACGAGACCTCGCCTGAAGACGTACACGGAATGCATGCTGCTGAGGCCATACTTACTGCAAAAGGCGGAATGACAAGCCATGCAGCACTCGTTGCAAGAGGATGGGGAAAGTGCTGTATAGTGGGCTGCTCAGCCCTTCATATTGATCTATTAAAAAAAGAACTCCACGTAAACGGTAGAGTGATAGGAGAGGGAGACTGGATAACACTTAACGGGACAAAAGGCAGAGTTTATGAAGGCAAACTCAACCTTCTGCCGGTAGACCCTGAACATAATTCGTGGTATAAGGAACTGATGAAATGGGCTGACCAGTTCCGGAGATTAAGGGTCAGAACAAATGCAGATGCCCCTGACGACTCTGTTGTAGCAAAGAATTTCGGTGCCGAAGGCATTGGCCTTTGCAGGACAGAACACATGTTTTTTGGGGCAGATAGAATCAAGGCTATCAGAGAAATGATATTGTCTGAAAATCTTGAAGGCAGAAAAAAGGCCCTTTTAAAACTCCTTCCGATGCAAAAGGGAGATTTTATCGGGATATTCAAGGCTATGAAAGGCCTTCCTGTTACCATAAGGCTCCTTGACCCTCCACTGCATGAATTCCTCCCGCATACCGACAATGAGCTTGAAGAGCTTTCAGCTGACATGAATGTGCCCTTTGAACAGCTGAACGCCAAAAACAAATCATTACATGAATTCAATCCAATGCTCGGACACCGCGGCTGCCGCCTTGGAGTGACATTCCCTGAGATATATGAAATGCAGACCCAGGCTATAATGGAAGCAGCCTGTGAACTTTCAAAACAGAAGATTAAAGTTATACCTGAAATAATGATTCCGCTCGTTAGTCATGTTAAGGAGCTGGAGGCAATGCAAGATGTTGTTATTTCCGTTGCGGATAAAGTTCAAAAAGAATACAGGATAAAAGTGCGTTACACGGTAGGGACTATGATAGAGTTGCCCCGCGCCTGTGTTACATCCGATGAAATCGCAGGTATTACGGATTTCTTTTCATTCGGCACGAATGACCTTACCCAGACAGTATACGGCCTTTCCAGGGATGATTCAGGGAGATTTCTGCCTTTTTACATAGAACACGGGATACTTAAGGAAGACCCTTTTATTTCAATAGATATTGAAGGGGTCGGCTCTTTTATGCGTATGGCTGTAGAAAAAGGAAGGAAGGTCAAAAAAAATCTGAAGCTGGGTATATGCGGTGAACACGGTGGAGATCCAAAATCCGTTGAATTCTGCCATAATCTCGGACTTGATTATGTCAGCTGTTCGCCGTACAGGGTGCCTATTGCAAGATTTGCAGCAGCCCAGGCCGTGCTTAAGGAGAAAGAGAGAAAGAAACGCAGATAGTCACTGATGAGAAAACGCAGATAATCACAGATAGTAAATGTGGGATCATCTTTTTTTATCTATGATCATTGGTGCTGTTTAAAAAATATATTTTACAAGTAAAAAACCCACTATTAAAAGCACGATAAATATAAGTGTCAACAGGTTGAAGTATTTGTCTATAAAGTTTTTTATTGTGGGACCAAAAAAATAAATAATTCCTGCAACAAGTAAGAATCTCCCTGCCCTGCTCGCAATTGAAGCCAGAACAAAGACAGAAAAATCTATTTTAAAGGCACCGGCTGCGATAGTGAATACTTTATAGGGAATAGGCGTAAACCCTGCTATTCCCACAGCCCATGCGTCGTATTTCATATACAGGGACTGAATATACTCATACTTTTCCATTACTCCGTAAAAACCCAGTATTGGAACCCCTAACATATCCATAAGCTGGTACCCTATAAAATATCCAGCCATTCCACCAAGAACAGAGCCAAATGTGCAGACAGCAGCATATCTGAAAGCCTTCCCGGGAATAGACAGGGCTAAAGCTATAAGAAGCACATCCGGAGGGATAGGGAAAAACGACGATTCAGCAAAGGCAAGTATAAAAAGAGCAGGTACTGCATAAGGCGTTTCAGCCCAATGCAGCACCCAGTCATAAAGCTTT
>JAZFSN010000162.1:0-3455 GCA_036446195.1 Thermodesulfovibrionia bacterium
TTCAGCAGAAAAAAAACATGATATCCTTGAGGTGGTGTTCAGGGATACCGGGGTTGGAATCGACGAGGAAGATATTGAAAAAATATTTTATCCGTTCTTTACGACAAAAGAAAAAGGCACAGGGCTGGGCCTTGCAATCGCACAGAGGATTGCAGAAGGGCATGGAGGAAAGATTACAGTTGAATCCATGGGTAATGGGACAGGTGCGACCTTCAGGGTTATATTGCCTGCCGACAACGCGGGAGAGGAGAACTCTTAACTGATAAAGGGTATGAAAGAGGCAAAGGGTAGGATTTTAGTTGTTGATAATGAAAAAAACATGAGAGAGGTCATGGAGATCTTTCTTAAGGGCGAGGGGTATGATGTTACAGTGGCTGATGGCGGGGCGACCGGTATTGCAGCGTTTAAAAAAGATATCTTTAACCTTGTAATAACTGACCTGAAAATGCCCAAGGTCAGTGGTTTGGACCTGCTGAAAGTTATAAAAGAGACTTCTCCCAATACAATTGTGGTAATCATTACCGCGTTTGGGACTACTGAATCCGCAGTTGAAGCAATGAAGCTGGGCGCATTTGATTACATTCAGAAACCTTTCAAAATGGACAGCATAAGACTTGTTCTGAAGAATGCGATAGAAAAACACAAACTTCAAAAAGATATCCTGATAATGAAGGACCAGCTAAAGCCTTCTTCTCTTGAAAATATTATAGGCAGAAGTCCTGTAATGCTTGAGTTGTTCTCCATAATACCCAAAATTGCGCAGAGCAGTGCAACTGTATTGATTACCGGTGAAAGCGGTACAGGCAAGGAACTTGTTGCAAGAGCAATACACAACCTTAGCCCGAGAAAGGATAATGCCTTTATCGCCATTAACTGCGCCGCTATACCGGAGGCACTTTTGGAAAGCGAGCTCTTTGGATACATGAAAGGAGCCTTTACAGGGGCTGTGTCTAATAAAGAGGGACTGTTTGAGCTTGCCAATGATGGAACCCTCTTGCTCGACGAAATAAGCGAGATGTCCCTGATGCTGCAGGCAAAACTTCTAAGGGTTATTGAGGACAACACATTCCGTAGAGTCGGCGGTACATCAGATATTAAAATAGATCTAAGGATTATCGCTGTAACAAACAAGAGCATTAAAAATATTATTGAAGGGCACTTCCGTGAAGACCTTTATTTCAGGCTTAATGTGCTGTCTGTGGTTGTTCCTCCGCTGAGAAAGCGCCGTGAAGATATACCTCTTTTAATTAAACATTTCTTAAAGAAATTTTCCGGAGATAAAAAGCAGATTTCCAAAGAGGCGATCAGTGTGCTCAAAGACTATGTGTGGAAGGGGAATATAAGGGAGCTTGAGAATATAGTTGAAAGGGTAACACTTTTGTGCGAGGATGATGTCATTGATGTTAAGCATTTGCCGGAAGAGATAAAACAGGTATCGCTTGTCAAACCGGTTACTGCAATATCAGGCAGTGTAGATTTTGAAAAATTAATGGAAGGCATTGAGAAAGATTATCTGCTAAAAGCTCTTGAGAAAACTAATGGAGTTAAGACAGAGGCTGCAAAACTTCTGAATCTCTCCTTCAGGTCATTCAGACACAGATTAAAAAAATACAGGATAGACAAGAAGATAATTACTGATTAAAAAAACGGGCACGTCTCCCATTTTTACTTTTAGTACCGTTACAACTATTTACCCCCCCCCATAGTTTAATTTTACTTTGCAAAGCAAATATATATAATTTTAAGTCTCTAATCCTGGCATATCAAGTTGTAACGGCACAAGGGAGAGTTGCTATAGTTTATAAACGGGTTAACATGAATACTTTCCCTGTGAATAACGTGTAAAGATGTAAAATATGAGATGTTTCCTTGCTTTTTAACAAATCCTATCACTTTTTAGTAAACCCCATTAGAAGACCTTTGCCCTGCTAACGGGGTAAAGGTAGTAATATTCCCACGTCTATTTTTGGTGAGATAAAAATTTGACAAGCCTGTATTATTGTATTACTATAATACTATCCTAAAGTAGGAGGTTTATAAATGGGGACTACAGTTAAAGTAAGGGAGAAATACCAGATAACAATACCAGAGGACATCAGAGAAAAAGTTTCTCTTGAAATAGGTGAACGTGTTGAGGTTGATGTGAAGGATGGACAGATTGTAATCAGACCTGTTATTGAGATTCCAAAAGATCAGGCATGGTTTTGGACAAAAGAGTGGCAGGAAGGGGTCAGGAAGGCAAAAGGTGAATACAGGAAAGATAAGGTAAGATCTTATAAGTCAGTAAAAGAGGCAAAAAAAGCAGTTGTCTAAAAATATCGTCATTCCTGAAACAGTTTTGAAAAGAATAAACGGCCTCCCACGAGAAATAAGGGTTAAATTCTGGAAGAAGTTCGAGTTACTTCTGGAAAATCCAGCACAACCAAGCCTCAGGAATGAGAAATTGCGAGGTACAGAAGACGACTGGGTATTCAGCATAACAATGAATTACAGAGCTACCTACTTCAGAGACAGCAATAATATTGTTATCACAATGGTTGGAACACATAAGGATGTACTTGGGATGTAGGAAATGTTGAGCACATACAACAAACCCTAGGGTTACAAAATTACCAAATAGATTTTACGATTTATCTAACAGGCAATAAAATAAATTCAACATAAATAGAATCTTTAATTAATGTATTCCTCAAAAAAAGAGTTCCGTATTTAGAGCCCAAAATAAAAGAAACAAAAAAAATACAGGTAATGGTTAATTGAAAGAGGGCATTGTTTTCATAGCGCCTCTTGGGGCAAGAGATAAAAAGACTGTCATTTTTAAGGAGATAGTTTCTCAGTGTTCCGGCAGTGATTATTCTTCAGTTTTATACATTACCCCTTCGGCCTTTGGTCAGAGAGAAGCCGGGAGACAGTTTTTTTCTTATCTGAAATCCAGCCCCGGGAAAAAGGTATATATTCCTTTCCGGTCCCAGTCATTAAAAAAGCTATGCGCTGATCTTTATGAGGCCTATGGCAAAGAATATATTATCTCAGACTGTATAAAGCCGTTAGTTTTCTGTGAAATACTGGGTGAAAAAAATATTGGCCACGCGTATCTTTTATCAGAACTTATGAGCAAAATCAGGCACTATATTTTTGATAAAGAACTTGGTCAGTTAAAAGAGGATATTAAATCGCATATTTTTGAAGAAAAGACAAGGGATCGCGCCGTGAGGTCAATAGGCATACTGGAGGCATATGAAAAAGAGCTTAAAGAAAAAGGACTGATTGATTTCGATGGTGCTGTCAGACAAAGTATCCCTTTCGTAAGGGAGCATGTAAGTCCTCCAATACTGGTGCTTGATGGTTTTTTTGATCCCACGCCTCTTGAAATGGAAGTAATTAAAACGCTTATTGAAAGGTCAGACAAGGTATATGCGCTTGTTGAAGAAGGCGCTGAATTTTTGAAGTTTTTT
>JAZFSN010000163.1:0-6939 GCA_036446195.1 Thermodesulfovibrionia bacterium
CTTTTAAATTAAAAAAAAATGAGGACAATTAAAAAAACTATAGCAAGGGGGGAAATATGTATAAGAAACTTAACATTTTGTTCTTAGTTGTTATTTTTGCTCTCTCTTCCGGGTTTGCTGTTCAGGCTGCTGATAAGACTCCTGATCAGCTCATAAAAGAGGCAAAGGCAGAAATAAAAGAGGTATCAATCCATGATGTTAAAAAGATGATCGATGCCGGAGAAAAAGTAATTATTCTTGATATCAGGGATAAAGATGAGTATGAAAAAGGACATATCCCCGGTGCAATCCACATATCACGGGGACTTTTAGAATTTCAGGTGCATGAAATAATACCTGACAGGAATACCAGGATAGTTGTCTATTGAATATTTGACAAAAGGTCTCCGTTGGCGACTAAAAGCATGAATGAGCTTGGATACAAGAATGCTGTTAACATGAAAGATGGCCTTAGCGCCTGGAAAAAAGCAGGTTACCCTGTAGATTCAGGAAGCAGTTGGTTTAAGATACTAAAATAGTATTTATGAATATACTCAACTTATAAATTATAAAGAAGATGTAACCTGCATAATTTATTGAGGAAGGAACGGAGCATGATGAATAAAAAACTCATTAAAAAATTTACAATTGTGGTTGTTCTAATCAGCTTAATAGCAGTTTTCACTATTTTTAATCTCGGAGATTACTTCTCTCTTTCGTATTTAAAGGAATCGAAGAAGAGTTTTGAGATTATGTATGCCGAGCACAGGCTATCAGTTATTTTCGGATATATGGTGATTTACATTGTTGTAACGTCTTTGTCTCTCCCCGGGGGAGTAGTGATGGGTCTTGCAGCGGGTGCGCTTTTCGGTCTACTGACAGGAACCATTGCTGTATCCTTTGCCAGCACAATAGGGGCTACATTAGCGTGCTTTGTCTCAAGATTTATCCTGAGAGACTGGCTCCAGGGCAAATTTGGAGATAAACTTAAAACAGTTAACGAAGGAATTGCAAAAGAAGGAACATTTTATCTATTTACTCTGCGGCTTATTCCTTTTTTCCCGTTCTGGCTCATAAACCTGGTTATGGGTCTTACAAAGATGCCTCTGAGGACTTTTTACTGGGTTTCGCAAATCGGTATGTTGCCTGGAACTATTGTGTTTGTCAACGCCGGCAAGGAGATTGCAAAGATCGATTCTCTTTCTGATATATTTTCACCCGGACTTATTCTTTCCTTCGCTATTCTAGGACTGTTTCCCATTACAGTAAAGAAATTGCTGTCTTTATACAAATCACAAAAAAAAGACAAAAAAGCACAATAGAGGGTATGAAGCCTTCGAGTTATTAGTTAGATTATTAAGTAATTGGATAATAACCTGATGTAAGAAAATAAAAACTATTGCTTATAAGAAGCGCATGTTTTATAATTCTAATTGTGCTTATCGGGTTTAATAACAACATTGTATATAAAAGCAATGTTTACCATGTTCAGACTGAAGATGGTGGACCCAAAAATCCTAAAATCGTATCACTTATCTATCTGAAAGGTGTTATCGTAGCATCAAAGAAAACGAGCTATGCTGACCTGATGAATGAGGATAATTTTGAAGAAACAATTAAGCTGTTGATGGAAGATCAGCATAGAAATATGATAAAGGACTTATTGAGAGGAAAATTTAAGAAATAAATTCCTTGACATAAGATGAAGATTACAGATATCCGGCTGCTCGGAACATAGCAAGAGAAATACGGATTAATATTCTAAAAATGCTGACAACAGCCGGCTCCGGGCATACCGGGGGTTCATTATCAGCGGTAGATATTGCAGTTGCTATATATTTTTCAAAGATGAGGTTCAACCCCCAGGATCCATTGTGGCGGGGGAGAGACAGGTTTATCCTGTCAAAGGGTCATGCTGCCCGCCTCTTATATGCGATCCTCGCAAAAGCCGGATATTTTCCTGAAGATAATCTCTGTTTACAGCCTTGATAATCTCTGCGCTATTGTTGATAATAACGGATTGTAAATAGACGGCCTGTAATCGGCGGACTTGGTGGAAACAACCAGAGAGGCATTGATGGAATGATTCAATTTTTTGATGTGTCAAAATATTACGGAGAAGAAATTGCACTTAAGAATGTTACTTTTTCAGTTAAAAAAGGTGAGCTTTTCTATGTTACCGGGTCAAGCGGGGCGGGGAAGACAACCCTGCTTAAACTTATCTACAGGGCAGAACGGCCTGATGAAGGCAGGGTGCTTGTTGCTGACTGGGATGTGGGAAAACTGAAACAGAGGACTATTCCATATTTAAGAAGAAATACTGGTGTTGTATTTCAGGATTTTAGATTGTTATTTAACAGGACAGTTTCTGAAAATATAGCGCTTGCACTCAGAATTCATGGCATGCACCCCGAAGAGATAAAAGAAGATGTGGCCGAGGTGCTTAAAGATGTAGGGTTAAAACACAAGGCACATAGTTTTCCACAGCACCTTTCAGGCGGGGAGCAGCAGAGAATAGTAATTGCAAGGGCAATGGTCTCAAGGCCTACGGTATTACTTGCTGATGAACCAACGGGAAACCTTGACCCTGATACATCGTCTACAATAATGAAGCTTTTCAGAGAAATAAATGCAAGAGGTACCACGGTAGTTATAGCGACACATAATAGCGGGCTCTTTTCAGGAACAGGCTGCAGGTTAATTCAGTTAGAGGCAGGCGAGGTCATTACGGAGGGTGAAGGATGAGTATTTTTTTATACTCTTTTCAAACAGCGATTAAAAATTTATGGTGTGAAAAATGGATAAATATCCTTACCATGCTAACTATTGCTGTGGGATTGCTAATACTTGGAACGTTTGTTTTAATAACTTTAAATATGAATTCTTCGCTTAAACGCTGGTCAAAGGGCTTTGGACTTGTTGTATATCTCGAGGAAAATTTGAGTTCAGATAAGGCAGATTTCTTAAAAGAATATTTTCAGAAGGATTCCGAAGTAGTTGATATAAAATACATTTCAAAGGAAGCAGCCCTTAAGGAACTCAAGCAGACATTGGGAACAACGACGCAAATTCTCGAGGGATTTGAAGAAAACCCCCTTCCCTCCTCTTTTGAACTAAAACTCAAAAGAGAGGTTTTAGACCCTGTACGAATAAAACAAAAAGCCATCCAGATAGAGAAATTGAGTGGGGTAGAAGACGTACAATACGGAGAGAAATGGCTTTCCTCCTTGAATACAATGACAATGGGAATGAAGATAATCGTGGTCCTGCTTGGCAGCGTAATATTTGTTGCTATTGCTTTTTCTACATACAGCACAATTAAGATTCTTTTTTACAGAAGGATAGCTGAGATTGAGACTTTAAAGCTTTTAGGCGCCACAAGAGCCTTTATAAGATTTCCTTTTTTGTTAGAGGGCATTTTTATTGGTACATTGGGTGGGGTTGTAGGCTTTTTGGGTCTTTCAGTCATCTATTACTTTACAACCGCCAAAATAATTGAGTTCATGCCATTAGTAGGAGGAACGATAATTTTTTTCCCGCCCGAGACATATTTAGCAGCGCCCGTTGCAGGGGCCGTTATGAGTCTTATTGGAAGTTTTTTTGCGATAGGTAAGATTCGGTATTAAGTGGGGAGGTGTGAAATAGGAAATGGGAAATAAGAAGTGGAAAATTAAGATTTGGCTTCTTGCTTCCTGCTTCCTGCTTCTCTCACTTCTCACTTCTCACTTCTCACTTTTAAATGCTTCTGATCCCAAAAAAAAGCTTCAGGAAATCCAAAAAAAACTCAGCAGGGAAAAACGCAAGGTCAAACAGACTATTAAAAAGGAAAAATCAATACTCTCAGAGTTAGAAAAGATAAACAAACTCCTTAGAAAGAAAAGGGAAGAATTAAGGTACTATGATAAAAGGTTATCAGATACACGTAATAAAATCAGGCTACTCGAAAAGGAAATTTTATTGCTTAACAAAAAACTTCAGACAAGAAAAAAATTTTTAAAGGGACGTCTCAAGAGTCTTTACAAATATCAGCATGGCGATATTGCCTCCATACTGATTTCTGCCCGGGATTATCAGGAGTTAATCAAAAGAATCAAGTATATCAGTTATATAGCAGATTATGATAGCAGACAGATCAAGACATTCAGCAGTGAGATAGAAGAGCGCAATATTAAAATGAGTCGCATGGAAGACCTGCGGAAGGGGCTTAAGGCAGATAAAACCAACATTAAGAATAAGGCTAATGAGATGCGGGCAGAACGCAAAAATAAAGATCAATTACTTGCCTCCATAAAAAGCGAACGCAGTTCCTATGAAAAAATGATTAAGGAGCTTGAAGAATCATCAAAAAATCTGTATGAAATGATTAAAAAACTTGAAAGTGAAAAGCTTCCCTTGTCAGTTACCGGGAAGGGGTTCAGTAGTTTAAAGGGTCGCCTGCCATGGCCTGTTAACGGGAAGGTTTTGGTCCATTTTGGTAAACAAAATAACACTCAGTTTAATATACCAACCTTTAGAAAGGGGATAGAAATCGAGGCAAAGGCAGGGTATACTGCACTTTCAGTTTTAGGGGGCAAGGTGGTTTATGCTGATTGGTTTAAGGGCTATGGATTGCTCCTGATTATTAATCACGGGGAAGGCTTTCATTCACTTTATGCACACTTAGCAGAGATTTTTCATAAAACAGGTGATATAATTAAAGTTAGACAGGCAGTTGGAAAGATTGGGGAATCAGGTTTGCTTGATGTACCAAGCCTGTATTTTGAAATCAGACACAAAGGTAAGCCCCGAGATCCCCTTAAATGGCTGAGGTACAGGAAAAAATAATGGTGGAGGACAAATAATGAGCATACAAAAAAGAATTACTTTATGGGTATTGATTATCTTTGTTGCTTTGATTGGTATTTTCGCTGGCAGATTGAGTATACAAAGCGTTAGCGCTGAAGGAGAACCGTACGAAAAAATCAAGGTTTTTGCAGAGACTCTGTCACTGGTAAAGCAAAATTATGTAGATGAAGTTGATGATAAAGAGCTTGTGTACGGCGCAATTAAGGGGATGCTTAACTCATTGGATGCACATTCATCTTTTATGTCACCTGAAATGTTTAAAGAAATGCAAATTAATACCAAGGGAGAGTTTGGCGGCCTTGGAATACAGATAGGTTTAAAGGGAAAGGAACGCATACTTACAATTATAGCTCCTATTGAAGATACCCCTGCTTTTAAGGCTGGTGTAAAGGCAGGGGACAAGATTATAAAGATAGACGGTGAGTCAACAATTGATATGGGACTCCATGATGCAGTGACGAAATTACGGGGGCCAAAAGGAACATCTGTAACAATAACAATTATAAGGGAGGAGTGGGAAAAACCAGGAGACATTACAATCATAAGGGATATAATTAAAATCAAGAGCGTTAAAAGCAGAGTTATTGAAGAAAAAATTGGTTATGTAAAACTGCTTCAGTTTCAGGAAAAAACCTCTAAAGACTTTAAAAAAGCGCTGGGCGAGCTTGCAGAACAGGGAATAAATGCACTTATTTTAGACCTCAGGAACAATCCAGGAGGGCTTTTAACCGTTTCCATAGACGTTGCAAGCCGATTTCTGTCTTCTGATAAACTTGTGGTATATATAAAGGGTAAAAGCGGGGAGAAAATAGAGTATAATGCACTTGATTTTGAACCCGTATATGAATATCCAATGATTGTTCTTGTAAATGGAGGCAGTGCGAGCGCCTCAGAGATTGTAGCAGGGGCGCTGCAAGACTGGGGCAAGGCAGTGATTCTTGGTACCCAGACCTTTGGAAAGGGCTCTGTCCAGACAGTACTGCCCTTAAGTGATGGTTCAGGTCTCAGGCTTACAACAGCACGCTATTATACGCCAAAAGGCAGGTCAATACAGGCTACTGGCATTAAGCCTGATATCGTTGTTAAACTAAAGAAAAAAGGGAAAATAAAAGAACATCCGGTTATAAGAGAAAAAGACCTCAAGAGGCATCTGGAGAATGAAAAGGATACTAAGGATACTGATGGTGCCGAGACAGAAAAGGAACAGGAAGATGAAACCCGTGTACTTCCGTCAGAGATTTCGGATGAGGATGATGTACAGCTCCAACATGCAATAGATCTCCTTAAAACCTGGCAGGTATTTAAGAAGCTTTCAAAGGCTTCGTAAAAAAACGCAGATAATCACAGATGTATCTGCGGGTATCTGTGCCTATTTTTTATCTGGGGAGAGAAGTAGGGTTAGATTGGGCTATTGACATTTTTTCTTCCCTAACTATTTATCATGCTCACCTATTTCGCCCCGATAAGTACGGGCTCGCCGCGCTCGGTGCCTGTCCCGCACAATCACAAACGTGATCTATGCGGGAACAATTTCAATCCTTCGAACCCTCGACTGATCTCGGTCGAAGTCTAAACTCAGGATTGTGAGGATTTAATTTTATAGACCTCATTAAAGCAGTTTTTCCTCTCCTATATTTATATTTACACCATTAAGTAGCTTCAAGAAAATGCAAGGGGTAATGTTTCTTCCTGTATAAAGACCAAATTATGGGAGTTCGACTCCAATAGTTTGGCTCTATATAAACTTTTGGTAATTGCGATTTTGCGACGTTTCAGCTATTGCAGGTAGAGACTGATTATGTTATCTTTCAATAGGAATTATCCGGCAAGTGAACTACCCTGCTGCAGAGACCGCAGGGTGTTAAAAATTATAAAAGGAATATATAATTTTGTTTGCCATGTATAACCCTTGAGATATAAATGTTATTACCTTTTATAAAATAAAAAACAAGATAGTCATCAACAATAATAACTCTATAGCCTTTGTTTTTTAATCTATTATCCTTTGGCTGAATACCGCTTAAAGGAAAACTTGAAAGCCTGCTGATGTATTGCTCAATTTGTTCCTATAGGCAAAAGACCCAAACAACGCATCCCGGGAAGTGCAAAGAACAA
>JAZFSN010000164.1:0-12556 GCA_036446195.1 Thermodesulfovibrionia bacterium
AGAGCAGAAGAGCGAAGGGAATAAGCCCTGAAACTTCCGAACTAATTCCTGTTATCGGGTTGCCTGCCTGCGGTATGTACAGCAGTATAACAGTGTTTGACATAATACTTCCGAGGATTCTTGCTGGTGAGAAAATAGGCAGGAAGGAGATTGCTGAACTCGGCCATGGCGGTTTGTGCTTAAAATGCGAGAAATGCCGCTATCCTGTCTGTCCGTTTGGGAAATAATAAACTTAAAAAACGTCATTAGTTATTTGTTATACGAACCTGCCTGCCGGCAGGCAGGTAACGAATAACATATTAACTAACAACAAAGTTCTCTGTGTTATTTACATGAAAAAATCATTTAGACAATCAGCAGATAAAAGATCGTCACTTGAGGATTCTTATAAACGCCGGATAGATTACCTTAGGGTATCCATAACAGATAAATGCAATCTTAAGTGCGTATACTGTATGCCCAAAAAAGGGATAAAGCACTTTGATGATTCGGAGATTCTGACATCTGAGGAAATAGTCAGGTTTGTACGTATTGCGCGTAAGAATGGATTGAGAAAAGTCCGTATTACAGGCGGCGAACCCCTTATGAGAAAGGACATACTTTCGCTCGTCTCATCAATCAAGAAAACAGGGATACGAGATTTAAGCCTTACCACGAACGGGATTATGCTGTCAAAATATGCCGGAAAACTAAAGAAGGCAGGGCTTGACCGGGCAAATATAAGCCTTGATACCATGGATGCTGATAAGTTCAGGACAATAACAAATGGAGGCGATATTAGCCGTGTATGGGAAGCTGTTGAAGCAGCTGAGGAAGTGAGACTTTCACCTGTAAAAATAAATGTTGTCCCTATACGGGGATTCAATGATGATGAGATATTATCTTTTGCCGGGCTTACTTTTGATAAAAACTATCATATAAGGTTTATTGAATTCATGCCCGTTGGTTTCAATGAGTTATGGACAAAGGAAAAGTGCATAAGTTCAAAGGAAATTATTGATAGTATATCAAAGCTTGGCAGTCTGGAACGTCTGCCCTTCAGGGGCAAAGGTCCATCAAGAAATTACAGGATAAAGGGGGCAAAAGGGGTTATCGGGATTATAAGCCCGTTAACTGACCATTTCTGCGGTTTTTGCAACAGACTGCGTCTTACAACAGACGGGAAAATAAGGCCGTGTCTTTTCTCCGAGAAAGAGGTTGATATTAAGACCCCAATGAGGAGCGGGGCGTCTGATGAGGAGATTGAGAGACTGTTTTTCGATTCCATTAAAGTAAAACCACAAAGGCATATGCTTAATGAAAATGTAAGTTCTTCCTGGTTTCTTAAGTCAATGTCTAAAATAGGAGGATAGATGTGGGGTCCTCCCCCATATAATGTTATTCGTTATATGTTAATCGTTGATTGAAACTTTCTGTTAATTTACATATTGTAGTAGGTCACCGATGAAAACATATCTCTTAATAATTTTTTTTGTTTACCTGTTTATTATGATTTTTAGCTACTGGCTGAAGGCTTTGAACCTGCGGCATTTAAAAAAACACGGAGCAACTGTTCCCCCGGAATTTAAAGGCCATATTAACGCGGAATTACTGAAAAAAACCAGTGACTATACTGTTGAGAACAGCAGATTTGCATTTGTCAAATCTGTTTTTGACAATATTATTCTGATTTTATTCCTGTTTGCAGGCCTGCTGAATGTTTATAATTCATGGATACTGTCACTGGACTGGAATTTTATACTTTCCGGCCTTGCCTTTTTCCTGTTTTTAACCTATGCAGAAACCGTTATTTCAATACCATTCAGCCTTTACAGCACGTTTAATATAGAGAATAAATACGGCTTCAATACAGTGACCCCGCGGTTATGGGCAACAGATTTTTTAAAGTCCATAGCTATTACCTCTATTATTGCTGGCATTTTGATTTCTGTTGGTTTATGGTTGGTAAATTCAAGCCCTGATTACTGGTGGCTCTGGATCTGGGGGTTCTTTCTTGCCTTCAGCCTTTTTATCATGTATATTTCACCTTATATTATTGAGCCCCTTTTTAATAAATTCACGCCTATCGATGATGAGGCGCTGGAAGAGAGGATAAGAGCACTGGCGGAGAAGGTCGGCATAAAGGTAAGCCGTATATTTAAGATAGATGCATCAAAGAGAAGCAGGCATACGAATGCTTATTTTACAGGTATAGGCAGGGTTAAAAGAATCATACTCTACGATACCCTGCTGGAGAAGCTGGACAATGATGAGGTGATTGCCGTGCTTGCCCATGAGCTGGGACACTGGAAGAAAAAGCATGTCTTAAAGCGTATTGTTGTTTCAGAGGTTGTGGCTTTTGTTTCGCTATATATATCATTTAAAATTATTCAGACAGATTTTCTGTTGAGGCTGTTTTCTGTAGAATCAGGTTCATTTTTCGCAAAAGTAGTAGTCCTCGGTTTCCTCGGGAGCATTGCTGCATTCTTTATAGGCCCGATATCCAGTTATTTTTCAAGACGGCACGAACGCGAGGCAGACCGCTTTGCATGTGAACTCACTGGCAGTCCCGGGAGCATGGCAGGTTCACTTATAAAACTTTCAAAGGACAACCTTTCAAACCTTCATCCTCATCCCCTGTATGCCGCAATATACTATTCCCATCCACCTGTTGTGCAGAGGATAAGAGAAATAAGAAAGTCCTAGCGCCATTATGCTGCTTCTCCCTTAACATCCAGTAAACCCCGTTAGAAGCCCTTTGCCCTTCTAACAGGCAGGCGCATAGGCGGAAAACCCAGTTTGCACTATAGAAGGAATTAAATATTTTCATCCTGTGCCAAACTACAGAGCATTCTAACGGGGTAAATTATTATTTCCCTATTTAAGTGGAAATTTTATAAAATTAAGCATGGGGGTAATCCTATGGAAAACCAAAAAATAGAAATGTTAAAGAGAATTCAAATCTTTTCTTCACTTACGAGTGAGGGGCTGGACCGTATTAGTGGTGATATAATCTTAAAAAAGTTTAAAAAAAACAAGATAATTCTCCATGAGGAGGACACCAATATCTTTATGTATGTGATTGTATCAGGAAAGGTGAAGGTTGCCCGCACAAACGAGGAAGGGAAAGAGGTAATCCTTGCAATGCACCAAACAGGCGATTTCTTCGGGGAAATGACCTTGATAGACGGGAAAACGATTCCCGCCTCAGTAGTGGCAATTGAAGATTCCGATATAATGCTTATCTCCAGGAAAAGTTTTTATTCAATGGTATTTAGCAACAGAAAAGTGATTGAAGAATTAATGCAAATATTATGTTCCCGTCTCCGGGAATCCTGGGATAGAATAGACATATTAAGTTTTAATAATGCATCGCAAAGGATAAAGATGCTGTTTATTCTGCTTGCGGATAAGTATGGTAAAAAAACGGACAAGGGAACGACTTTAAACATTAAACTCACCCATCAGGATTTAGCTAACATGACAGGAATTTCACGTGAAACAGTTACAAGGGTCATTGATAAATTGCAGAGAGAGAAAAATATTACAGTGCTCAAGGATAAATTTATGTACCTGAGTCATAATTTTCTGCAAAAGGATATAATTTTGTGATAGGCATTACAGATTTAATTCCTGACCTCTATATGTTTTGCTATTCGCAAAAATCAAAAAAATCTTAACTGCAAACATCTCTAAATATACTTTGTTGCATGTTACCTTGCCGTTTTTAATCTAAAAAATATACACTTACTAATGAGTTTATAAGTAAGACTACGTTCTATGTCATTCCCGCCTGCCTGTCGGCAGACAGGCTTGTCGGGAATCTTTCTTGAATACGGATTGCGGACATTCTGTCCTTCGCCCTTCTAACAGGGTAAAGAAAGGAGGTTTTTTATGATACTCACAAACATTGAGACTATACCGGGTAAAAGTATTGTTGAACATTTTGGTCTTGTATCAGGGAGCACTGTTCGCGCCAAGCATGTTGGCAAGGATATTATGGCCAGTTTAAAAAATCTTGTCGGCGGTGAATTAAAAGGCTATACAGAACTTCTGCACGATTCCCGTCAGCAGGCAACAGACCGCATGGTAGAACAGGCACGGCAGTTGGGAGCCAACGCAGTTGTCAATGTGCGTTTTGCCACCTCAGCCATTGCACAGGGAGCCTCTGAACTTTATGTGTACGGGACAGCTGTAAGGGTGGAATAGGAGAAAGGGGAAAATTATGGAACAGCTTATTATCTTTGTTATTCTAATCGGTCTCGGTTATACAGCCGGAACAATAGCAGAGCGCAGGCACTACCGCTCAATAGAGGACCGTGAACTCAGATTTCTGAATCTCCCTGCAGTGACTGTTAAGAACGTCCTGAGCAGAGACGATGAGATTTTCAAGGCATGGTTAGTCTCTGGCAATGTTGTTATCTCAATAGACTATTTCAAGCGGGTTTTAGCCGGGTTAAGAAATATATTTGGCGGCGAGGTGAGGGCATACGAAACATTGATTGACAGGGCCCGCAGAGAGGCTGTTCTGCGGATGAAGGAATCAGCCCACGGGGCAAATATCATCCTTAACCTTCGTATTGAGACCTCTGCAATCGGTCAGAGCGCAAACCGGAGGAAATCCATAGGAAGTATTGAGGCAATTGCCTATGGCACAGCAGTAACGCTAAAGAAAACAGAGTGAAATATACGGCGAAGGCATTAAAAGGAAACGTAAATGTATCCCGTACCTCTCCGATAAAAGAATTCTTTATCCTCCTGAGCGGTGTTCTTGGCATAGTCATCCTGGTTTATGTTGCTCTTGGTTTTGCAGTTGATTTTGTTGTCTCCAGATTGCCTTTGGAAATAGAGCAGAACCTGGGAAGTTTATATTCAGGCATCTATGTGAATACAGAAAAGACAGGCGCGGGGATAAGACTTCAGAAGATACTTGATGAACTGGTAGAAAAAAATCCACTGATAAATTCCAGGCAACAGGAAGAACCAGAATATAAAGTCCACCTGGTTCCTCATTCTCAGGCAAATGCCATAGCTTTGCCTGGCGGAAATATTGTTGTTTTTTCAGCCCTCATAAAAGAAGTTGATTCAGAAAATGCGCTGGCTTTTGTTCTGGCTCACGAGTTAGGGCACTTTGCCAATAAAGACCACCTGAGGGGTCTTGGCCGGCGTCTGGTTTTACTGTCAATTTCCACAGCCCTGCTTGGTGCAGACAGTTCTGTTAGCAATCTTATTATGAATTCACTTGTGAATGTTGAAATGAAATTTTCCCGGCGTCAGGAGACTATGGCTGATATCTGGGCGCTGGATTTATTGAACAGGAGATACGGTCATGTATCAGGCGCATCTGAATTCTTTGAGAATATGTCAAAAAAAGAAAAAAGAGGCCGTATCCTGTATTATTTTGCCATCCATCCGTATCCTGAAGACCGTATAAATGCATTGGAAGACAGAATACAGAAGAAGGGTTATTTAGAAAAAGAAAAAATTCCTTTAGACAAGGTATTCGAAGATTTACCGGTTAAACCTGCCGGTTCAGGCAAGTAAACCCCCATGGCTTTTCGCCGAGGTGAAAATGCCCCTGAATTTAGGATTTTCCAGCTAAAAGTGATTCTTATGTGTTATTATTTTAAACTTTTATGTAAGCTACAATAATTTCTTTATTTTAGGAGGTTTATATGATTAAAAAAATTACAGAAATTTTTAAAGAGAAAGACAGGACTTTTTCATTTGAGTTTTTCCCTCCAAAGACTCCAAAGGGAGTAGAAAACTTATATAAGACCGTGGAAGAACTTAACAAGCTCGGTCCTGATTTTACATCAGTGACTTATGGGGCAGGCGGTTCAACCCGCGGGACGACAATGGATATCTGTACAGAGATTCAAAAAAGGTTTTGCCTTACTGTTGTGCACCATCTTACCTGCGTAGGCCATAGTCAGCAGGAGATGAAAGCTGTGCTTGACCACCTGAAGACAAGCAATATAAAAAATATCCTGGCGTTGCGCGGTGACCCGCCAAAAGGAGTTGAGAAATACGAACCGGCTCCTGACGGTTTTGAATACTGTTATCAACTGAATGATTATATCTGTGAGAATTATAAAGATTTTTTTTCTGTTGGTGTGGCTGGTTTCCCTGAAGGGCACATTAACTGCCCGGATAAAGAAACAGACACCAGGTATTTAAAGATAAAAATAGAACATGGTGGAGAATTTGTTATAACACAATTATTTTTTGATAATAACATCTACTCCGAATATCTTGAAAGGTTAAAGAATGCGGGTATAAATATCCGTGTAATCCCGGGTATTCTGCCTATTACGAGCTATGAGGGGTTAATAAAGTTCTGTAATATTTGCGGGACAAATATCACGCAGGAGATACATGATATTTTTAAACCTATCAGCAATAATGATGAAACGACAAGAGAAGCAGGAATAAAGTTCGCGGTCAAACAGTGCCAGGATCTGCTCGATCGCGGAGCGCCCGGCCTTCATTTCTTTACGCTGAATAAAGTAGAGCCCACAAAAGAAATATGGGGGAAATTAGGGCTTTAATTCAATACTCTTCTCCGGATTGATTGTTAAATATTCCCTTACAGGAACCCCCAATGTAAGTTATTTGTATGCATTTGTGCACGCCTGCCTGCCGGTAGGCAGGCCTGACTGCCGTTAGGCAGGCCCACTATTTCAGCGGCAGTAAAATTTTTCTTGCCTGAACAAACAATAGACAGTTTCTATTCCCGGGAAAATCATATATCTGTTATATTATGAACCATATGATTAACTTTTTTTTATTGAGTTAATAACCCCCTTTTCTCTCCTTTTTTGAGGTTTGTGATGCGAGGCAAGGAATGAATTGGTATCAACTTGATGTAAGAGAGATTTTTGATAAGCTCAATACCTCTGAGAATGGATTAACTGCTGAGGAGGCAAAAGAACGCCTCGCCAGATACGGACCGAACAGGCTTGCCGAAGAAGAAAAGATTAGCAAGATTAAGATACTCGTTCACCAGTTCACAAGCCCCTTGATTTATATTCTGCTCGTCGCCGGATTGGTGACGATTATCCTGCAGGAATATATAGACTCCGGGGTCATCTTCGCAGTTGTGGTGCTCAACGCTGTTATCGGCTTTATACAGGAGTTCAAGGCAGAAGAGAGTGTCAGGGCACTAAAGAAGA
Source organism: Thermodesulfovibrionia bacterium (assembly GCA_036446195.1). Taxonomy (GTDB): domain Bacteria; phylum Nitrospirota; class Thermodesulfovibrionia; order UBA6902; family BMS3Bbin08; genus JAZFSN01. The sequence goes on from JAZFSN010000164.1 coordinate 7,155, forward strand.
TGGTTGTCCCAAAAGCCAGGGTCCTGAGAGATGGTAAAGAGAAAGAGATAAACAGCGAGGAACTTGTTCCCGGTGATGTAGTTTTTCTTACCTCAGGGGCCAAGGTCCCCGCTGATCTGAGACTGTTTAAAACAATCGAGCTGAGAATTGAGGAAGCAATGCTAACAGGCGAATCAGTCCCCGCTGAAAAAACTTCCTCGTCTATTAAAGAAGATAATTTGACTCCGGGCGATCAGAGAAATATAGCCTTTATGAGTACGGTTGTTGTGAACGGAAGGGCAAAGGGTATTACTCTTGAAACAGGGCAAAGAACGGCCCTTGGACAGATTGCGGAAAAAATCAGGGGTGTTTCACCAATTAAGACCCCTCTTCAGGATAAACTTGAGCGATTTGCCAGGTTAATAGGAATTGCAGTCTTGGGATTCTCATTTATTATTTTCGGAGCTGGCATAATGCTCGGAACAAAGATAACTGAGATGTTCATGGTTGCTGTGGCAACGGCGGTATCAGTAATACCTGAAGGGCTTCCAGTTGCTGTAACCATAACAATGGCAATTGGTGCGTCAAGAATGGCAAGACGCAATGCCATTGTTAGAAAACTGTCTGCGGTAGACACCCTGGGCAGCACCACTGTAATAGGCTCTGACAAAACAGGGACACTAACCAAAAATGAGATGACTGTCAGGCTTGTTTACGACGGGGAGCATACGTATGAGGTTACCGGAACAGGGTATGAACCGGTAGGAGAATTGCTCCATGAAAAGATGCCGCTTGAACAAGATAAATTGACGACGCTCAGACAGTGCTTCAGGATAGGGCTCCTCTGTAATGAGTCTGACCTGTATGAGGAAAATGGTCAGTATAAGGTGGATGGAGACCCGACTGAGGGAGCCCTCATAGTCTCAGCCATAAAATCCGGCCTCAAACCCGAAGAGGAAAGGGAAAACTATCTACAGATGGCAATTATCCCGTTTGAGTCTGACCGGGGATACATGGCTACACTGCATAAACACGGGAATAAAAAATTTGTATTTGTCAAAGGTTCTCTCGACAAACTGCTTGATATATGCACCGAATGTATGCTTGATGAGGAACTGGAGAAAATTAACTTTTTGCATGCGGCAGACACTTTCGGGCGGGAAGGGCTAAGGGTCCTTGCCATGGCCTACAAGGAAGTACCAGATACTGTCGAGGAGATAACACACAGAGATGTGGAGACAGACCTTATCTTTGCCGGCTTACAGGGAATGATAGACCCGCCAAGAGAAGAGGCAATAAATGCCATTGAGGGATGTAAAAGGGCAGGGATAAGGACAGTAATGATAACCGGTGACCATGCAATAACTGCTCAGGCAATAGCAAGAAAATTGGGAATAATAAGTGATGAAGCGGCAGTGCTTATAGGGAAAGAGCTTGAGGCAATGAGCGATGAAGAGCTATACCTTAAGGTGAAGGATGTATCAGTATACGCGAGGGTCTCGCCACAGCACAAGTTAAGAATCGTAGAACAGCTTAAAAAACATGGCGACATAGTGGCTGTAACAGGTGACGGAGTGAATGATGCTCCTGCTTTAAAAGCTGCTCATATTGGTATTGCCATGGGCAGGATAGGAACTGATGTGGCAAAGGAAGCATCTGATATGGTACTTGCAGATGACAATTTTGCAAGCATTTTTGCAGCAGTTGAGGAAGGAAGGATTGTATACGACAATATCAAAAAGGTCACCCTTTTTCTTGTATCTTGCGGCCTCGGGGAACTGCTTGCCATCCTTGCTACAATATTGATGGGTCTTCCCATTCCATATATCCCGGCACAGATACTATGGTTAAACCTTGTAACTAACGGCCTTCAGGATATTGCCTTAGCATTTGAGCCGGGAGAAAAAGGAATCCTGAATAGACCTCCAAAGAACCCAAAAGAAGGCATCCTTTCGAGCCTTATGATTCAAAGAACCTTTTTAATGGGAGTAGTTCTTGCATTGGGCACGTTATTCATGTTTATATTGAGCCTTAATTCAGGAATGACGCTGGAAAAGGCACGCACAGTAGCCCTTACGACGATGGTGTTTTTTCAGTTTTTCCAGGCCTGGAACTGCCGCTCGGAAACGCAATCTATATTCAAAATAAGCCTGATTAGCAACCCCTTGCTCTTCTTAAGCATGATAACTGCCTTTTTTGCCCATCTCGCTGTGCTCTATGTGCCATCCTTTCAATGGATATTCAGGACAGTACCCATAGGAATCCCCGAATGGATTGGAATCATTACCGTATCGATTACAGTCGTTTTTGCTATTGAAATAGATAAGCTGATAAGGAGAAGGAAAATGATGAAGCATACATGAGATATCCTGTGGAATACCTGTCCCGATACATCGGGACCCGCCCTTAATGTGCTTGCCCCTTAAAATATAACTATAATTATCTGTGTTCACTAGGGAGGAAATATAGGATTATAGGTTAATTAGATATAAATTCTATATGGAGAGAATTTAATAAGTTTTGTCTATATTCAAATTTATTGCTTTTGGAATGAATCTTTCGTTTTTTTTGGGGTTCAACATGAAAATCTTCATTTGCTCTTAAAGCTCGGACTTCCACATGCGCATAATTTGGGAATTTTTTTTCATTAATAGGTTCATGAACTGGAGTTGCCATTTTTTTATATCTAGATGTCAGCACCATAAATGAATAGCATCCATCATTTTTTTTGGCATTTCTCCTAAATAAAATATCTTTAGGTATCGAAAATCTGCTCCAGTTACAAGACAGATCTGGGAATTTAATTGTTTCTAATTTTATTTTGTCGTTCTCATCTAAGTCATCTTTATCATATGATCGATATAGTTTTTCCTGATCTTTAAAAGAAGATGCTGGAAGTTTTTTTCTTCCTTTGATGAGTAGATTTTGAGGGTATTTACGTCGTGTGATAAATTCTTTGAATCTCCGAAAAAGATTCATCAGATATATCCCTTGAGAATATGATTTCATTGTTTTTTGTAATTATTGCAGCTATATCTAAATCATTATAAATTTCAATGGATAATTCTTTTTTGTTTTCATGATTGACGTATTTAATAAAGATTCCTTCTTCGATAGAAGGGCTTATACGTATAGGGTGAAGATGGAAATCCTTATATAATTTTAAAGCTGTAGATTCTGCTTTATTTTTACACTCGATTGTCGGTGGCACAATTTCTTCAGTAAGCCATTTTTGAGGGAGCACTACAGAATAAATCCACTGGCTTATTTGATTTTCTAATCGATCAAAAGTTTGTTTAGACTTTTCAGCGAATTCTTTATTATAAATATCTTCATCGGAAATAGTATCTATTTTCTCAGGTTCAGTAATAACTATCTCTTTAAAAGGAAGTTCGTTTAAATTTATAGCAAGTGAACTAGTCATTTTTTTAATAGCTTATCATAAAGCGTTTTAGAGTACTCAATGTTTTTTCTGAAATCCTTTAAATATTCTTCGATTTTTTCACTACTTTTTACTTCATAGTGAAAATTAAAGGATACAAAATTCTTCTGTCTATTTATATTATACGTTAAATTAAGCATAAAATTTTCATATGCCAATGAATGTTTAATTTCCTGTGAATTTAATGCTATCGTTTTCGCTGCGGCTTTGTAGAATTCCTCATGCTTATCTAATTCTTCACTTTCAAATAATTCAAAATTACCATCTACAATGTAAGAAATATTATGGCCGATGCCTCTTATAGGTGTATGTGGAAGTTTTTTTACAGTGTCTACTGCAAGCTTTTCCACGCTCTCATAATTCTTTGCGTCATCCGTAGTAGAGAAAAATATTAGCCTGTCGAGATTCGGATTTATAATAATATTTTGGACAGTAAACCGTAACGCCTGAGTATTTAATTCCATTTCGACGGCAATCTCTTTACCTATATTTAATTCTGGAAATTCTTTTGCAAACCATGTTGGATTAAGAATGCTAAGATTCCATGATCCCCTTAATACTATGTTAGCGTTATCTTTAATCGAAATCATATATAACTATATATTAAAACCTGTAAAATCTGCAAAAAAATTTGGGACCCTTTAATAATAATGCTAAAGTTTTGATACTTTTCAACGAAGAAAAGCATCTTCATACGACAGGAGGTTTCAATTGGTGAAGCATGACATAAGGGCATTCATGAAAAATGGGGGGCCGTCGGTCGAAGCGTCGATCCGATGGATTAGAATCCCTGAGTTGGGTTGACCATTCTGCCCGATGATTAACAGTTTTACTTGGTTTCTTTGACTCTCTTTGATTGCTTTGCTTAGTTTTGCAATTCCTTTCAAAATATATGATATTTTTATCACGATCTTTGAAAGAGTAGATTGTTTTAACCTAATTTTATTATCTGCATGACAATCATCATCGAGACATCATAAAGAGATGGGAAAACGATACGCAATACCTATAGAGGAAAAAAAATTAAAAAGTACATAATGTAACTACCTAAGCCAATGTTTTTTCTGGAATAAAAAATAACTGATTGATGAAAATTAAATATGCTATGCTATTGGTATAACTGAATCAATATGCGAGATGGGGAAAAGATCATGACAACCCTGAAAGAAATCAAGGAAATATTAGAAAAGCACAAAGAAGAGGTAAGCCGGGAATACAAGGTAAACGAAATCGGCATCTTCGGCTCTTTTGTGCGTGGCAAACAGAAAAAGAGAAGCGACATAGATATCCTCGTGAAATTCGACGAATTACCCGACATATTTAAGTACATCGATCTCGAGGACTACTTAAGGAAAATCCTCAGAAGAAAAGTTGATCTTATCAGAAAAGAAGCTATACGGCCTGAACTAAAAAAGAGAATTTTGAAAGAGACCATTTACGTATGACTCGTGACTATATAGAGATTTAATCACAAGTTTACTATAACCAAAAATCAGTAACCTCTTAATTGCATTGAGGTTATTGATAAAAGATAAGGTAAAAAGGGAAGAAGAAAAAAGCTATTATTGTGTTGGCAACATGAAAAATGGGGGGCCGTCGGGGATTCGAACCCCGGACCCGCTGATTCAGAGTCAGCTGCTCTGCCAGCTGAGCTAACGGCCCATCAATACAGTAAACAGTTCACGGTTGACAGTTGTCAGTTTAAAAACAACTGCTAAAAGCAGATGACAGTTGACAGTCAACAGTTCACAGTTGTTAGATCCCGGCAGTAAAAAGCTGATCCCTGCTCCCTGACAGCTGACAACTGATATTCTGGCGCGCCTGAGAGGATTTGAACCTCCGACCCTCGGCTTCGGAGGCCGATGCTCTATCCAGCTGAGCTACAGGCGCAAAAATTGCTGGGTAAATGGGATAAGGAATAGGGCAAAGGGCACAGCAAATAACTTTTTCTAAGTCTATTACTATTTGATTTTGGTCTTCA
>JAZFSN010000165.1:0-3604 GCA_036446195.1 Thermodesulfovibrionia bacterium
GCCGCCAACAGGATAGATCAAATCAACATGAGCAGCTGCGTTACTGATAATAATAAATAAAAATGATAACGTTTTTAATCTTCCGATCATTCCAATTCACTCTCAAAAAGTAAGATAATCCATTATTAATTTGTCTAAATATAAATTCGAGACTCTAAATTCGCAAAATGTAAATGAAGCAAGAGTAAGTTCAGTCTGAAAACAGGTGAATTGCAGGGGTTTATGAATATTTTAGGAGTAATATTCACTGCCAGGAAAAATTATTATTCTGTGAGTTTGAATCAGGTGGACAAGATAAAAGAAAAAATTGAAAAATAAATAATTAAATGATATATTGATGCAGATAAATGGACCACAGACATATTATACTTTTTGATGGTATCTGTAATTTTTGTAATAGCGCAGTTAATTTCATTATTAAACGGGACCCAAAGGGAATTTTTGTCTTTGCACCGCTGCAATCCGGACTGGCCCGGGATATTCTGCATGAACATAATTTAAATTATATTGGAAATGATACTTTTATATTGATAAAAAATAATAACTGCTTTAGCCGCTCAAATGCGGTATTGGAAATTGTGAAGGATTTAAATGGAAACTGGTATCTGCTGAATTTATTTAAAATAATTCCCTTATTTTTTCGAGATATACTCTATAAAATATTTGCGCATAATAGATATAAAATATTTGGCAGACGCTCCGAATGCATGGTCCCGTCCAACGATCTAAAGCAGAGATTCTTGGGGATATGAATATTATATATCAGCTTCTTTTTAACTCCGCCGCCGGAATATTTATTCTATAGGAGACTCCTAGTTCCGGTTCGAAAATAAAAGTACCGCCGAATCCGGGCAATCCCCCCTGTCCGCCTGTAAAGTATATATAAGAGGAAGTTACAGGTCCTTCCAGGAGCTTCTCATTTTTGTACAAGTGATAATTCCCCCTGGAAAGCCGGGATGGAATTCCAATTTTAATGGTTAGATCCATAATAATGCTGTCCGGCGGGACTGTTATTATGCCAGGTATCAGCCGGTTCAAGAAGGCAAACTTTACCTGAACAAAGGCATAATACCCATCTCTATATCCTTTTACTTTATACATCTGTATTGGAAGTAAAATTGTTGATTTTTCGGTGATTCTTTCCACGGATACTTCTTTTTCATTTTGACAGCAATAAAGAAAGAGTAATCCTAATAAAACCAGGTTTTGTCTTAAAAGTCTGATATAACAATATATAAACTATGGCACTTTTAATTCAATCCTGTAATCAACCCTAAAAGATGCCTGATATTGTTGAATTTATAGAGGCCTATGGTCAGTTCCTTTTTGGAGCTTTCTTGAAAAACAGGAAAGAATCTATAACTGGTTAATGATGGCTTTCTGGATCACTGGGTTAGCCGGCATTCGGCGGTGCCTGAAACAATCGATCAGGACCTGATCAGCCTGGCGGCCGGCCTTAAGCTGGGAATCGAGCAGCACTGTATCGTCCCCTTTTGCTGTACGATAGTATTTTTCTTTAAATCTCTTACTTTTTACCGCCCGGATAAGCGGCTGCTCATTTTTCTTTTCGATCCACTCCACCTGACTCATGGTTTTATAACAGTTGCCGGAGAACATGATCTGTTTTGTATCCACTTTATCCCAATCCATTTTTGCCAGCGCAGTCTGAAATAATTTCCCCCTTTTGAGAGCTGCCCGCATAAAATCCCTGAATTCAAAACGGCGCCGGTGGGAAAGGGCATCTCCTGCTTCGGGAAATACAAGAGAGCATTCTTTTTCAAATTTGCTCCACTCTCCTCCGCTGAAAATACCCATGCCGTAACGAATCCAATTATCCACACTAAAGTGATCCACCATAACAGGATTTTCACCAGCATCAATAAATAAAGATGTTGTGTCAAGCGGCAGCATTTCATAAATGGACGGCATGGTAAACGTAATCCATTGGGAGGCATACACGAAGGGACCCAGGTATTCCCCTTCGTGCAGAGTTTTAAAGGCATGAGGGCTGCCTCCGAAGGGTACTCCTAAAAAGAATACTTTGTCAACGTTGGCAGCGCCGGAATATGAAGGTTCGGGAATCTCCTCCGCTTTATTGGCCTCTGTAATTACGTCCTGAGTACCGTACATGATATAATACTGGGCCACAATCCCTCCCATGCTGTGGGCAATAAGTGTTACTTTTTGGAGTGGATTTTTAGTGACACGCTTGATTTCTTCGATCCTTTCTCCCAGCAAACGGGCGCTTTCAACCAGATCCCGGCGCCAGTCATAGTGACCTGCCCCCCAAAAGTTGTACCAATGTTTAAGTTAGAGTAAGGTACAACATGAAAGGAGCAAGGTTATGTCAAAGAAACGGTTTAGTCCGGAACAGATCATCCATAAACTGCGGGAAGCAGAAGTTCTCATCAGTCAGGGGATGACTGTTCCAGAGATGGCTCGCCAGCTGGGAGTCGTAGAGCAGACGTACTACCGCTGGCGGAAAGATTATGGTGGGATGCGAGTTAATCAAGCCAAGCGTCTCAAGATCCTGGAAATGGAGAACATTCGGTTAAAGAGATTGGTAGCAGAGAAAGAGTTGGATATACAGATATTAAAAGAGACCTTATCCCTTGAATCAAAAAACTACTAAGCCCGGCGAAACGGCGAGGAGTGATAGATCATATCACCAAGACTATTGGGGCATCTATTCGTCGGGCCTGTCAGGTTCTGGGTGTTGCCAGGAGCAGCTATCACTACCAATCAGAAACTTCCCCCTTGGAATCAGCTTTGACTGAACGGATGGTCGAGTTGGCCTTACAATATGGACGGTATGGCTATCGCCGGATCACAGCACTCCTAAAAGCCGAAGGTTGGCGGGTAAATCATAAACGCGTTGAAAGAATCTGGCGACAGGAAGGATTAAAAGTTCCTTCTCGTCAACCGAAGCGACGCAGACTATGGTTGAATGATGGATCTTGTGTCCGGCTTAGACCCCAGTATCCAGATCATGTATGGAGTTATGACTTTGTGATGCATCATACTTCAGAGGGAAGAAAGTTTAGGATGCTGACTATTATTGATGAGTACAGCCGGCAATGTCTGGCCATTGATGTTGATAGGCGATTAACCCGAGAAGCAGTCTTGGAAAGACTCACCGATCTGTTTATACGTCGGGGCATCCCGGAGTATATCCGCAGCGACAATGGATCTGAGTTTACAGCCAAGGCAGTACGGGAATGGCTAAAGGCGGTAGGTGTCAAAACCCTATTCATTACACCTGGAAGTCCCTGGGAGAATGGCTACAATGAATCTTTTAATGGAAAGCTGAGAGATGAAGTTTTGAATGTGGAGATATTTGATACGTTATTGGAGGCCAAAGTACTCATTGAGCGATGGAGATGGGAATACAATCATGTTCGTCCTCATAGCAGTCTGGGATACAGGCCACCTGCACCAGAGACTGTCATCCCTTCAACCCCTAAAACAATTATATATGCAACTTAATCAGGAAAACACTAACTTAAGATGTGGTCCAAACATTGGGGGCGGGTCATAACACCATAGTTCCAGCGAATATTCTCATTCAATAAAATCATCTCTATTAGGTAATCGTAATTAATAG
>JAZFSN010000166.1:0-19240 GCA_036446195.1 Thermodesulfovibrionia bacterium
TCCGGACGAGTGCGGCAAACATGGCATTTTAGGATATGATTGACAATTCACATAAAAATGTGTTACACATATTTATGTGATATTTAAAAGGAGGGTTAGTTGATGAACAGGCAAAATGTGACATTGTCTTTGCCTAAAACATTATTGAAGCAAGCCAAGATGATGGCAACAAGTAAAGACAAGTCTCTTAGCGAATTTTTGAGGGATGCCCTTGAGGAAAGAGTTAGAGAGGCCACAGGATATAAAAAGGCGAGGAATAGGCAGTTAAAATTGCTCAAAAACGGGATTAATTTCAGCACAAAAGGCTATATTACCGCTTCAAGAGAAGAACTACATGAGAGAAGATAAGGTATTTCTTGATACAAATATTATTATCTATGCCTATGATCTCTCTGCTGGAGAGAAGCATGAAATTGCCCGTAATATTGTGGTTAGTTTATGGGATTCAGGCTTGGGAGTTGTAAGCACTCAGGTATTACAGGAATTTTTTGTTAGCGTGACACAAAAAATACCAAAACCCATAGATGTAAAATTGACTAAGAATATTGTTAATGACCTGTTGAGATGGGATGTTATAGTAAATGACGGAGACTGTATATTAGGTGCGATAGATATGCACTTGCGTTATAAATATTCATTTTGGGATTCTTTGATTATAGCTGCGGCTATACAAGGCGGTACAACATTGTTGTTCTCTGAAGATTTATCAGACGGTCAGATAATTAACGGGGTTGAGATCAAAAATCCCTTTACCAATCCATTTTGATTACTGCCTTATTTCATATGTCTTGCTTTGAATCATGAGACACATCAGACTGACCCTTCAATATGACGGCAGTGATTATTCAGGCTGGCAGGTTCAGAAAAAAGGAAAAACTATTCAAGGGATTATTGAGGATGCTATTTATTCTGTTTCAGGTGAACGCACAAGGCTTACCGGGGCGTCCAGAACTGACGCAGGTGTTCATGCACTTGAACAGGTTGCAGTATTTAAGACTCAATCCAAATTAGAGCCTCAGATACTTAAGCGTGCTCTCAATGCCAACCTCCCTCAGGATGTAAGGATAATAGATGCCGGGGAGTGCAGCTCAGATTTTCACCCCCGATACAGTGCAAAGAATAAAACATACTCATACATTATTTCCTTCCCCGGAGCTTATTCTGTTTTTCTCGGGAGATATTCATGGCAGATGCCTTATCAGTTATCCCGAAGCGTCGGGATAATGAGAGAATCTGCGTTATGTCTCATTGGAAAGCATGATTTTTCTTCTTTTCGCGCATCTGGCTGTAATTCGAAGAGTCAGGTCAGGACTATAAATAATATTGAGATATCAGATTATTCCTCAATTGATTTTATGAGTCTCAGGTTTAATGCCCCCATAATAAAAATAAGTATACAGGCAGATGCATTTCTCAGGCACATGGCAAGAAATATTGTCGGGACACTCGTGGAAGTTGGCAGGGGAAGAATATCACCTGATAAAGTAAAAGAAATCCTGGATTCGAAAGACCGAAGAAGTTCCGGGCCAACGGCACCTGCACAGGGATTGTTTCTGGAGAAGATTGAGTATTAAAACAATGAGACGTTATTGGTTATTCGTTATATGTTATACAAAAACGACCGAACTAAGCGGCGTGCAAAAGACCGGCGTCTTTTGCACGTCCGTCTTCTGCGACTGGTTATGTGGCAATATCCCAAAATCAGATATTATAATCTCAATAAGCGGCAGATAGAAGAACTGGGCTCAAGTCTATTTGGTTGTGTTTTTAGCCCTATCTTCCCGGGACATTACTGCCAAATTCTCAACGTCCTTGACCTCCAAACCCAGCCCTTCGGCAACACGACGTCCATAGTCCGGATCTGCCTTATAGAATAATGCCGTCTGGCGCATCTGGATTCGTTTCTGAGCACCACTCAGGTGACTTACAATGTTGCCTACAAGATGATCGCGGGCCGCATCGGTCATGACATCGCGGTACAGGTTGCCAGGCTGTACGAAATCGTCGTTGGGGTGCGTATAAGCGTGACGGGCTGCTTGGCCGGATACCTCAAAGGGTGGCTCCAGAGAATTTGAATCTGGTTCGGGACCTCCAAAACTGTTGGGCCAGTAATTCGGAGCTCCACCACTGTTATCATCAAAACGCATGAAACCATCACGTTGGTAGTTGTTCTCAGGGGCGGCTTTAGGCGCGTTTACCGGCAAAAGGTGATAGTTAGGTCCCAGACGGTGGAGGTGCGTATCATGGTATGAGAAAAGGCGCGCCTGCAGCATCTTATCGGGTGAAGCGGCGATGCCTGGTACCAAATTTCCGGGGCAAAAAGCAGCTTGCTCGACCTCAGCGAAATAGTTTTTTGGATTACGGTTGAGGACTAAACGGCCTACCTCGATGGGCGGAAAGTCGCTATGTGGCCATACCTTGGTGATATCAAATATATCAAATCGATAATCCTTGGCCTGTTCGGGGGTCATAATCTGCATTTGAAGCGTCCAACTCGGGAAGTCGCCCCGATCTATTGCATCATACAGGTCTCTGGTGGCATGATTAGTATCCTCTCCCGATATGCGTGTCGCCTCCTCTCGTGTAAGATTCTTTATGCCTTGATCAGTTTTGAAATGGTACTGCACCCAGAAGTACTCGCCCTTGTCATTGTACCACTTGAATGTATGACTGCTGTAGCCGTTCATATGGCGGTAACTGGCAGGCGTGCCCCGGTCGGAGAACAGAATAGTGACCTGGTGGATTGATTCCGGAGTGAGTGAAAGGAAGTCCCAGAACATGTCCGGGTCTGGGCAATTGGTGGCTGGGTGTCTCTTCTGAGTATGGATAAAATCGGGGAACTTGAGGGGATCCCGGATAAAAAAGACAGGAGTGTTATTCCCGACCATGTCGTAATTCCCCTCCTCGGTGTAGAACTTAACCGCAAAGCCACGGGGGTCGCGCGCAGCATCAGCCGAGCCTTTTTCACCACCCACAGTGGAAAATCTGACAAAGACATCTGTCTGCTTACCCACTTTAGAGAGGAATTTGGCCTTGGTATATTTAGTCACGTCAGCGGTGACTTCAAAATAGCCACCTGCCCCTGCTCCTTTGGCGTGTACAACGCGCTCAGGGATACGTTCACGGTCGAAATGAGAAAGCTTTTCGAGAAGGTGGGCGTCTTGCATAAGAACTGGCCCACGGTTACCAGCAGTCATGGTGTTCTGGTCGTCGCCAACCGGTATTCCAAATGCGGTAGTTAACTTTTTTGAATTACTCATTTTCGAATCCTCCTTTTTTTGTTAGCTAATAATCTTTGTTTCAGAACCGAATCTGCAGGCCGCCGCCAAATCCGTAATCGGAGTGCCATTGACCGACAAGGGTAAAGTTCTTATGAACCAAATAGGACAGGCCGGCGCGCCCTTCCCATAGATCGTGGGTGTCGTATTGGGACTCGCCGAACAGCACAAGACGTGGCGTCAATTCAAAGAATTTTCCCAAGTTGAACCTCACACCGCTGTCGGAGTCAATCCATGCGCGCGACTCCAGGTTGAGCGGCAGCAGGTATCGGATCCCAAGCACAGCCCGGGTATCTTCGAGATCATTACTGATGCCTATTAAATCGGCGCCAACGAATACGGTGAAAAAGCGGTTAATGTAGCGATCCCATGTCAAAATGGCTTCCCACTCGGTGTCGTCTACCTCTTGCCACCCCACTTCCCACTCTGCGGTCAAGATGTTACGAGTGTTGGAAAGAGTTAGAAAGCCCTCGGTCATGTTGCTGAGGGCGTCGGCCTGGCCCCAAGAATACCAGGAATCTTTGTAGAGGTTAGGCCGAATTGCGGCGAGCTGAGGGTTAAGGGTAAAGCCCTCGTAATGTACGACTTGAGCCATGCCACCTTTCAAGTGATAAAGCAGGTGGCAGTGGAAGAACCAATCGCCGAACTCGTCGGCATCGAATTCGATGACTGTGGTGGACATGGGGGCGACGTTAACGGTGTGTTTAAGCGGGGCATAGTCGCTCTGGTTATTGATAACGCGGAAGAAGTGACCGTGTAGATGCATCGGGTGGTGCATCATGGTGCGGTTGATCAAAATGAAGCGCACTACCTCGCCCTTGCGGATACGAATCACGTCGCTCTCTGAAAGGGTCTTATTATTGAGAAACCAGATATAGCGTTCCATGTCTCCATCCAGGGTGAGACGGATTTCACGCACGGGTTTATCCTTGGAAAAAGCTGTAGGCTTGGTCGCCCTCAGTTTGGAATAGGGCGGCCAGGGGCGGCTCGGGTCCATGCCATCAACGACGAGGTTCTTAGATGAAGAAACATCCGCTGCAAGAGGGCGGAAGTTATAGCCAAATATTTTACCCCCCATAGATGCCGGGATATCCTGTGACATGTTATTAGCAATTGTTTCTTTATCCGCTTCAGTCATGGACATTCCTGGGTTAGAGGGCATGTGTTCCATACTTTTCATATTCTGCATTTCACTCATATCCATCGGCTTCATACGCATCATTCCAGGCCGGTCGAATTTTCCGGCTTCCACATCGTAGTCGGGCATGCCCATGGCTCCCTGAGGGGTGAGGGCAAAAAGCTGTTTCATGGTGATCTCTCCCATTGTATGATAGAGGTTGGGCTTGGGAACGTCGGGGGCTGGGTGGCGCTCACCGGTCCCAATCCAAACCGACGTATACCCGGAACCGTCCTGGGCGGTAGCACGGAACTCATATGCCCCTGCTGAGGGGACCTGGATAAGCACATCATATGTCTCTGCGATGGCTATAAGAAAACGCCTTACTTTGACCGGGTCCACTTCTTGGCCGTCTGCGGTGATAATAGTCATCGGTCCTCCAGCAAACTCGACGTAGAAGTTGGTGCCTGCTCCAGCATCTATGATGCGTAACCGCACGGTTTCACCAGGCTCAGCAGAAAGCGCAATTTCAGGCTTGCCATTTGCAAGGAAGAGGTCGTATGCGATATCCGAGATGTCCATGGGCGGCATACGAAGGAGTTCGCGCTTAAAGTAGTTGCTCAGCATGCCGATGCGGGCCGCACCTATAATACTCTGGGCACTCCCTTTCTCAAGTGCGTACCAATCACTGCCACGCTTTAGTGTACGGAGCACCTCGTGAGTATCCTCATCGGTCCAATCAGAGAGCATTACCACATAGTCACGATCTGCTTTCCGGTCTACCTCATGCGGCTCGATAACAATAGCACCGTAAACACCTTTTTGCTCCTGCAGGCCGGTGTGGGAGTGATACCAGTAGGTTCCGCTATGACGAATGGGAAATTCATAAGTAAAGGTTGTCCCTGGCATGATGGGAGGGAAGCTCACATAGGGGACGCCGTCCATATTTGGTGGAACGAGCACGCCGTGCCAGTGAATAGAGGTTTCTACGCCCATCTGGTTACGAACGTGAATACGAGCGGTATCGCCTTCTTTGAATCGCAAGGTCGGGCCTGGGATACTTCCATTGATAGTCATGGCTAAAGTGGGTTTTCCCGTAATATTGACCTCTTGTGGGGTGATCGTGAGTTTGTATTCGACTATTGCTGCCTGGATCGGCATATGGGGGAAGATGATAAAGAAAATAAAGACCATAACTGCTATGAATCTTACGCTCAACACCATTTGATTTCTCCTTGTTCTGGCTAACGTCCCACATAAGTTGCGGGGTAGTGTGAACTACTGATAAACAAATTGTACCAGAAACAAGGTTTCAAGAAAAGATAAAATATGCCGCGCTGAACTCCGTCAGTCCTCATATAGTCGTTAGGCTCTCTCAGTCTCATTTTGTGAAGTGTGTAGACCTGCTCCCTCTGTCCTATCCTCTGTCCCTCTGGTTCTTGTTCCGCTGGAGTGCCTGGTTATGCTAATTCTATTTTTAGTCTTTTACCCAAAGCCAAGGCAACCCTCTCTAAAGTTTGAAGTGTTATCGAAACGTTGGCAGGGTCAAGGAGTCTGTTAAGAGCAGAGCGACTGGTATGCATTTTTTCGGCTAAGGCTGATTTCGACAGGTGTTTTTTCTTCATCATTGCTTCAATTTGGAGCGAGCGTTCAGAGCGTTCAGTGTCAGGTCTTGACATGGTACATATTTCTGATTCAAGCATTAGTTAAGACATAATGAATGCTTGTGGAATTGTCTATATTATATATAAGAAATTTTATGATTAGTATGATTAGAAAGTGTAGAAAAATATGATATGTTTCAAGTCAAGACCTGACACTATTCTCCCTACATAGACTAGATGAGGACTTATAAGCGGTAGGCTATCTTTATAATTTGTCAATATTCAGTTCAAGGACTACCCTCGCATTTGTGACTTAAAAGGTTAAGACATCATAAACGCAACCAGTCTGACCCCAATTTTACACATTTTTTTATTTTCTATGATAAATTCAGGACGATTATCTGTAGATAAAAAATTTTCTTTTTGATATATTAATATCATTTATATTCTAAAAATGTTGGATATAAAGAAAGAGATATGAGAAATTACGAATCAAAATATCCCATTATTCTTGCACTTTCCGGATGGTTATTTTTGGTCTTCTATCTCTATTATAATTATATTCAAGATAAACCTGATTTTTTCCAACAGTTTCTATTTCCTGATGATTATTCCCAGGCTGTAATACATATACTTATTTTTACTGCGCCTGTTATCTCTACTATTATCGGTTATGTTCTTAATAACAGGTTAGTTTACAAAAAAGAAATAGTTACGTTAGAAGAGCGGTACAAGAACCTTGCGGCACATGATCTAAGGCAAATAATCGATGCCCTTATCCTTGCCTTTGTTAATGCCCTTGACGCTAAAAGTCCCTGGACAAAAGGTCATTCTGAAAGGGTTTCAAAATTTTCCATTGCGATTGCAAAAGAAATGGGTATGGAAGAAAATAAAATTGAGACTTTAAGGATTGCGTCACTCCTTCACGACATAGGAAAAATAGGCACATACGATTCAGTGCTGGATAAGCAGGGAAAGCTTACAGAAGAGGAATTTGAACTCGTAAAAAAGCATCCAGCCAAAGGGGTAGAAATACTATTGCCCATAAGTAAACTCAGCGGTATCTTGCCTATTATCAGACACCACCATGAAAGGATAGACAGTAAAGGTTACCCTGACGGTCTGAAAGGTGAAGAAATACCGCTTCTGGCAAGGATGATCTGTGTTGCCGACTCATATGATGCTATGACTGCAGAAAGGCCATACAACGTAACTTGTAGTAAGGGAGAGGCAATTCTCATACTAAAAGAGTGTTCGGGAACACAATTCGACCCAGGGGTGGTAGAAACATTTTTAAGGGTTTTGAATAGCTATTAGTATTGGAAAAAAATCACAACAAATTTAATTTCGAATATAGAAATTTATGCTGTAAAATCAAAACATGCTAAAATAAACAAGGTTGGAAGGATAGGGGGCAGGGCCTGACATTAGACAATTCTTTCTTAATTTTATCCATTTTTTTCTCATTTTCCTGCTTCCCTTTATTTTTTGCCTTTGCTGTATACCCCATCTGAAAGTTTCAGGTGAGAGAAGGAAGTCAGAGGGTTAAAAATTAATTCGTGTCTGAAGACCGAAGGGATGAGCCTGCCTGCCGGTAGGCAGGTTTGAATTAATTTACCGGAGGCTGACTGAGCGAGCCGCCCGGACAATGCGTAGTGAGTGTTAACGAGCGAATATAAATAATCCATCTTAATTACTTTGGAGTTCCCAGTAAGGGACCTATAATTTTCGAGGGGCACCTTTCTTTGCCTACTTTCTTTAGAGGTAAAGAAAGTAGGTCGGGTGTGGGTGAAACGCCACATTTCAAAAAAATATTATTTTAGTCGAATTGACTCGGACGGTGGGTTCCCGTAATGACCCCGTCCCACCTTTCATAAAGTTTTTTAAAGTAACTACACCTGGAAGGCATAAAATTATTTTTAAAAAAGGGTTACAGGTGAAAAAGGTTTTAACTCGTTACCTGCCTGCCCCGTGCTTTTTAACGGGGTAACGCGTTACTCGTAACAATTTATTTCTCACCCAACATCATTAAACTTTCTTATCCGCAGCTCCACGCCTAATTTATCCGCTATAGCCCTGCATTTCTCAACATCTATTTCTGGTATATCTACAATGGTGACTTTTACTTCAGGTATATATTTTTTGGCTTCTTTTATAAATGATATGACAGCCTGAAAGGCATTTTTAAAAACAGGCTTGCAAATGGTTTCATACTTTTTTTCGTTCTCGGCATCAAGGCTGATTGAAAAAATATCAACGATGCCTTTAAGCTCGGGGAGTATGTTTCTTTTATTAATTAAATTACCGTGACCGTTGGTATTAACTCTGACATTCCCGCCTTTTTGCTTAATCCAGGCAGAAACCTCTTTTACAGTATCAAGTCTCAGGAGCGGCTCGCCAAGTCCACAGAAGACTATTTCCTTATATACTTTCGAGTCTTCTATAGCTTTGATTATTTCCTCTGAAGAAGGTTCTTTTTCAAGCTTCAGGTTATGGCCTTTTACGTAACTTGTGTGAAACCTTACACAAAACCCACATTTGTTTGTGCACCTGTTTGTAATATTTAAATAAAGTGAGTCTCTTATTTTGTAGACGATTTCTCCCTTATCAGGAGTCCGGCCGATTTTAAATAGCCTCATGGCATTAAGTGATGTAATCCTCCCTATATCAGAGATTCCCACGCCTCTTATCTCTGATATAACCTGAGCAGTATATTTTAAAAAAGAGGGTTCATTCCTTTTGCCCCTCATTGGTACAGGACTTAAATAAGGGGCATCTGTTTCTATGAGCAAACGGTCGTCAGGGATGAATTTTGCAATCTTTCTCAGGTTTACTGCATTTTTAAATGTAACCGGCCCGGCAATTGATATGTAAAAACCCATGTTCAGAACAGTTCTTGCCATCTCTGTGTCCCCTGAGAAGCAATGAAAAACGCCTGTCATATCAGATGCTTCTTTTTGAATAATCTGCAGTGTATCATGATTTGCTTCCCTGCTGTGAACTATAATTGGAAGACCGAAATTTCTGGCTATGGCTATCTGTTTTCTAAAGGCATCCAGTTGAATCTCCTTTGCCGAATGCATATAGTGGTAATCAAGGCCAATTTCACCTATGGCAATTACCTTTGGCTGTTTTGCCCAGGCTTTTATCTCTGGAAAAAGCTCTTCATTCAGTGTCTTTGCGTCGTGCGGGTGAATGCCTATTGCTGCGTAAACCTCTGGATAATCACTGCTGATTTTAAGTCCATGTATATTCCCTTCCCTGTCAGAGCCTATGTTGATTATGTATTCAATACCGGCATCTCTGGCACGCCTGATAACTTTGTCTCTATCGCTGTCAAATGCATCCATATCAAGGTGGCAGTGTGAATCTATCAAGCCGGGATTCATATTATAATTATCTCCTGTTAAAAAGAATCACAGATTAAAAGCACAAATGAAGATTTCTGTGATAATCTGTAATAAATCAGTGATCATCTGTGTTTTATGTTATTGAAGTTAAAAGGACTTTGTCAAAGTTTACCCCGTTAGAAAAGGAGTCCCTTCCCCTCTAAGACCTTCAGTCTTTTATGGGAAAACAGTGAAAAGATACATTGTAAACCCTGTTAGAAAAAATATTTCTAACAGGGTTTAACTTGTATTTTTTATGGAAATATGATAATTTTCCCTTTAAAAGGAAGGGGGGGATTGGCTTTGAAAGACGATGAGATAGCAGATACCTTAATGGAGCAAAATCAGGAATACAAAAAACTTCATGAGGAACATAAAAAGCTTAAAGAGACCCTTGCAGAGATGGACAGAAACAAATATCTTACCTCTGAAGAGGAAATGGAGAGAAAGAAGCTCCAGAAACAGAAACTCCATAAAAAAGACAGCATGGCAGAAATTATAAGGGAGTATAAGAAAAAAGCTTAAAGCTGGAAGTAGAAACTTAAAAAAAATTTTGAACCCTGAATTTTTAATTATTAACTTATTTGATAATGAAAAGTGACCGTATAAAAAAAGGCGTTGAAAGATTACCGCACAGAGCTCTGCTCTATGCTACGGGGATTCCCCCCACAGAGATAAACAAGCCGTTTATAGGCGTTGCCACAAGCTTTACAGATATTATCCCCGGACATATAGGTATGCGTGACCTTGAAAGGTTTATAGAGAAAGGAGTACATACTGGAGGCGGCTATCCATTTTTTTTCGGTATACCCGGCATCTGTGACGGCATTGCAATGGGGCATAGAGGTATGCACTATAGCCTTCCCTCAAGGGAGCTTATAGCAGATATGATTGAAACTATAGTTGAGGCTCATAGTTTTGATGGCCTTGTGCTTCTTACAAACTGTGATAAGATTACCCCTGGAATGCTTATGGGGGCAGCAAGGGTAAATGTGCCGTCCATTGCTGTTACTGCCGGACCGATGATCGCAGGGCATATGAAAGGCAGGAGACTCTCTCTTGTGAATGATGCTTTTGAGGCTGTTGGTAAATACAAAAAGGGACTTTTAAGTGATTCAGAAATGTCAGAACTTGAGATGTGTGCCTGTCCAGGTCCCGGCTCTTGTCAGGGGATGTATACTGCTAATACAATGGCCTGTGTAACCGAGGCACTGGGGATGAGTCTTCCGGGATGTGCAACATCCCTTGCCGTATCTTCAAAAAAACGCAGGATTGCCTTTTATAGCGGGCAGAGAATAGTTGGACTTGTAAGGAAAAATATAAGCCCTAAAAAGATATTAACGCAGAAGGCATTTGAAAACGCCATAAAGGTTGACATGGCTCTTGGCGGTTCTACAAATACAGTTTTGCATATTCCGGCCATTGCCAGTGAAACAGGGGTAAACATATCTTTGGAAATGTTTGATAAAATAAGTAAAGCAACGCCTCATATAGCAAACATGCTGCCTGGAGGTACACATTATCTTGAGGACCTTGAATATGCAGGAGGCATACCGGCTGTGATGAAAAGATTAAAATCAGGTCTTCATAATACTATAACGGTATCAGGAAAAAAAATTTACAATATAGCAAATGAAGCTGAGATTGTAGATTCAGAGGTTATCAGACCTCTTAAAAAGGCATATCATAAAGAGGGGGGTGTAGCTGTTTTGAGAGGAAGTCTTGCCCCGGACGGTGCAGTCGTGAAACAAACAGCGGTGAGTAAAAAAATTCTGAAGTATAAAGGCAGAGCAAAAGTATTTAATTCAGAAGAAGATGCAATGAAATCGATTCTTGCGGGTAAAATCAGGTCAGGAGATGTTGTAGTTATTCGTTATGAGGGGCCAAAAGGCGGCCCGGGCATGAGGGAGATGTTAAATGCAACTGCTTCTATTGCCGGGATGGGTTTGAGTGAGTCTGTTGCATTGATTACAGACGGACGCTTTTCCGGAGGGACAAGGGGTCCGTGCATTGGCCATATATCTCCAGAGGCAATGGAAGGCGGACCTATCGCCATTGTAAGGGACGGAGATATAATAAGCATTGATATTCCAAAGAGAAAGATAGATATACTTGTTAATGATAAAGAAATTGAAAAGAGGTTTAAAACATGGAAGCCTTCCAAACCCAAGATTACCAAGGGCTGGCTTGCCAGATATTCTGCCCTTGTTACATCGGCTAATACAGGGGCAGTGATGAAACAGAAAATATAGATGCAAGATACAAGATACAAGAAAGGATGGTAAAGGTAAGGGTAAAGAAGCCGGTATAGTAGTTGGGTTGGGGTTAAGTTAAGACTAACTACCTGACCTATAGACCAAACTGGCATCTTGACCTTAACCATAACCTGGATTTCAAAACATGAATCCTGAATCGTGTATCCTTATTAGAGGTGATTAAATGAAGATAAGTGGTGCTGAGATATTGATTGAATGTCTTAAAAAAGAAGGGGTAAAACATATATTTGGTTATCCCGGAGGAGTGGTTCTAAATATTTTTGATGTTCTTTTTGATGAGAAGGATATCAAATTTATCCTCACAAGGCATGAGCAGGGAGCAATTCACGCTGCAGATGGTTATGCAAGGGTAAGCGGTAAAGCTGGTGTTGCTATTGTTACCTCTGGCCCGGGTGCTACAAATACTGTTACGGGTATTGCTACTGCCTCAATGGATTCAGTGCCGCTCGTTGTGTTTTCAGGACAGGTTCCAACCATGTTAATAGGGAACGATGCCTTTCAGGAGGCGGATATTGTAGGGATTACTCGGCCGTGTACGAAGTATAACTTCCTTGTTAAAGATATAAATGACCTTGCACAGACAGTAAGGGAGGCATTTCATATTGCGACAACAGGAAGGCCTGGCCCTGTCCTGATTGATTTGCCAAAAGATGTTACTGCAGGAAAGACTGATTTTGTGTGGCCCCGGTCTGTGGATATAAGGAGCTATAACCCGACCTACGAGGGCAATAAATGGATGATAAAACAGGTGTCGCATGCAATAATAGGGGCTAAAAGGCCAGTGATTATGGCAGGTGGAGGAGTGATTATTTCAGGTGCTTCAAAGGAACTTAAAGAACTGGCTGAAACAGCTAAGACTCCTGTTACCATGACACTTATGGGTCTTGGAGGATTTCCAGGCACTCACCGTTTGTCTCTGGGAATGCTCGGTATGCATGGTACGTATTATGCCAATATGGCTGTTCAGAATGCAGATTTAATAGTAGGTATAGGCGTGAGATTCGATGATCGCGTTACCGGGAGAACAGGCACGTTTGCACCCAATGCAAAGATAATTCATATAGATATTGACCCTACATCAATACGAAAGAATGTGAAGGTCGATATCCCTGTTGTCGGGGATGTAAAACGTGTGTTAAGGGAAATGTTGCCCACTTTAAAAAAAGATGGGAAAGGACAGGGGTCAGCTGAAAGTAAGGCCTGGTTAAATCAGATAGATTCATGGAAGAAAAAAAGGCCGCTTACCTATACCTATGATAAAAATGTTATCAAGCCTGAATTTGTTGTAGAAAAAATATACGAAATTACAAAGGGTAGAGCAATAATCTGCACAGAGGTTGGTCAGAATCAGATGTGGGCAGCACAATTTTATAAATATGATAAACCAAGAAGCTGGTTGTCCTCAGGAGGGCTGGGGACTATGGGATATGGTTTTCCCGCTGCAATCGGTGCGCAGATTGCATGTCCTGACCAGCTGGTTTTTGATATTGCCGGTGATGGAAGTATTCAGATGAATATCCAGGAATTAGCTACTGCTGTTATCAATAAACTGCCTGTTAAAGTAGCTATTCTGAATAATGGCTATCTCGGAATGGTGAGACAGTGGCAGGAGTTATTTTTCAAAGGACGGTATTCACACACCCACCTGGATGTGATACCTGACTTTGTTAAAGTAGCCGAGGCATATGGTGCAGCAGGCCTGAGAGCAACGAAACCAGACGAAGTAGAACCTGTTCTCAGGGAGGCTCTCAAGATAAAGAATAAGCCTGTTTTCATGGACTTTATTGTTGACTGGAAAGAAAAGGTTTATCCTATGGTGCCTGCCGGAGCAGCATTAGACGAGATGATTTTTGAAGAAAAAAAGAAGACCAAAAAGAGACGTAAAGCAGTGAAGTAAGTTATTCGTTATTTGTTATTAGTTATTCGTTATTAGTGCTTTTTAAACGAATAACCTATAACTTGTAACATATAACGGAATCCGGAGGAAATATGAGACATACAATATCGGTACTGGTAGAAAATAAGTTTGGTGTACTTTCAAGAATTTCGGGTCTATTTAGCGGCAGGGGATTTAACATAGAGAGCCTTTCTGTTGGTGAAACCATTGACCCGAAGATGTCTCTGATGACTATTGTTACAACTGGAGATGACCAGATAGTCGAGCAAATAACCAAACAACTTAACAAGCTTATTGATGTTATCAAGGTAATTGACTTTATTGGGGTTGATCATGTTGAGAGGGAGATGGTGCTTGTCAAGGTTTCCCCTAAAAAGGAAGACAGACCCGAGGCCTTGAGACTCGCAGAAATCTTCAGGGGGAGGATAGTGGATTCCGGCCCTACAACTTATACAATAGAGATTACAGGGGATGAGAAAAAAATAGAGGCGTTTGTGGGGCTGATGAAGTCTTACGGAATAAAAGAATTTGTTAGAACCGGTAAAGTTGCAATTGCAAGGGAGAAAATAAAGAAATAAAATTCAAAATATAAATCTTTTGAGGTTAAGGTCGAGGTTAAGGTTGAGAATTTCTTAGCCTTAACCTTAGCCTCAGCCTCTAAGTTAGAGTGGGGGGAATAATGAAAATATATTATGATAAAGATATTAAAAGGGGCCTTTTAAAAGATAAAAAGGTCTGTGTTATGGGATATGGAAGCCAGGGATATGCCCATGCTAATAATTTAAAAGAAAGTGGAGTGAATGTAGTTGTTGGAGTAAGAAAAGGGGCCAGTTTTGATAAGGCTAAAAAGGCTGGGTTCAAGGTCATGTTACCCAAACATGCCGCAAAAGAAGCAGACATGATAATGATGCTTTTCCCGGATGAGTATCAGGCAGACATATACAAAAAAGAAATTGCGCCGAACCTGAAAAAGGGTGTTTACCTTGGTTTTGCTCATGGCTTTAATATCCATTACAGTCAGATTGTGCCTGCGCCTGAGACAAATGTGTTCATGGTTGCACCTAAAGGACCTGGTCATCTTGTGAGGTCAGAGTATACAAAGAAAAGCGGTGTTCCGTGCCTTGTTGCGGTACAGCAGGATCCAACCGGGGATACAAAAGAACTTGCCCTTTCTTATGCATCTGCAATAGGTGGCGGAAGGGCGGGGGTAATTGAAACTACATTCAGGGAAGAGACCGAGACAGACCTTTTTGGAGAGCAGGTTGTCTTGTGCGGTGGCCTGACCTCTCTGATAATGACTGGTTATGAGACACTTGTCAGGGCTGGCTATGCGCCTGAAATGGCTTATTTTGAATGTCTTCATGAGGTTAAATTAATAGTTGATTTGCTCTATGAAGGAGGAATATCTAATATGCGGTATTCAATAAGCAATACTGCTCAATACGGTGATTTGACAAGAGGCCCCCGTGTTATAAATTCTGAGGTGAGACAGGAAATGGAAAAGATTCTCGCTGAAATACAGTCAGGCGAATTTGCAAGGGAATGGATACTTGAATGCAAAGCAAACAAAGCAGTTTTTAACGCCCTTACAAAAAAAGGAGAGCAACATCCAATAGAAGAAGTGGGGGCAAGGCTCAGGGCTATGATGCCGTGGCTTAAAAAAGGCAAGCTCGTGGATAAATCAAAGGCATGAGAAAAACAGTGAACAGTGATCAGTAAACAGTGAACTGATAACTGATAATGTGTTTAATATCATTCCCTCGGAATATTCCTTTATCATTTTTTAATTTTCAAACTGGGGTAACCATCATAACATACAGGAAGTAAGGCAAGATTAGATGATACAGTGAAGGCAGGATAAACTATCTTAGGGATCAGGGAACAGGGGTCAGGGATTGAAAAAGTGATAACTGACACCTGACAACTGACAACTGTTGCTATATGAGAAAAGGGATTTATTTATTACCAAATACTCTGACCCTCTGCGGGATGTTCTGCGGGTTTTATGCGATTCTTGCGTCCTATAAGGGCTTATATATCTACGCTGCATGGGCTATATTGATTGCTAATATATTTGATGTGCTTGATGGCTGGGTTGCAAGGGTAACCCACAGTACCACTAAATTTGGTATTGAGCTTGATTCTCTTTCTGACCTTATTGCATTTGGAATTGCGCCAGCTGTTCTTATTTATAGCTGGGGTTTGCAGTCTTTTGGCCGTTTCGGCTGGGGAGCTGCATTTGTTTTTGTTATATGCGGTGCATTAAGGCTTGCAAGATTTAATGTGCAGAAGGATTCTGCAGAGAGCAGGGCATTTACCGGAATGCCTATTCCCGGGGCTGCTATTGTAATAGCATCTTTTGTTTTATTTTATAATGAGGTATGGGGAGATTTAACAGGCAGAAATTATGTGACGCTGCTTTTGCCTTTTATACTTGCAGCATTAATGGTCAGTACATTGCGGTATCACGGAATAAAAGAGACTGATTTGAAGAAAAGGAAACCATTTTGGCTTTTGGTTGCTATAGTAGCTGTTTTTGTTCCCGTATTTATGTATCCTGAAATTATAATATTTATTTTTTCTATTATTTATATGTTATGGGGAATTGTCGAGAATGCTGTAATTTTCCGCAGAAAGAGAAGATTGAGGAGTCCGGCGCAATGAAGATAATCAAGATTTTTGATACAACGCTCAGGGACGGAGAGCAGTCGCCCGGGGCATCCATGAACGTAGAAGAAAAACTCCGGGTTGCAAAACAGCTTGCGCATCTCAGGGTGGATATTATAGAGGCTGGCTTTGCTGTCAGTTCGCCGGGTGATTTTGAGGCGATAAAGACCATCGGTGCTGAAGTAGACGGTCCTGTTATCTGCAGTCTTGCAAGGGCAAAAGAGGGGGACATAAAAAAGGCATGGGAAGCGCTAAGAGATGTTCCTAAAAAGAGGATACATACATTTCATTCTACTTCTGACATCCATCTTAAATATCAGTTCCGCATCAGCCGTGAAGAAGCGCTTAAGAGATCTGTTGAAATGGTAAAGCTTGCCAGAAGTTTTGTCGAGGATGTGGAATTTTCACCTATGGACGCAACAAGAAGTGATATTAGCTATCTCTGTGAAGTCATTGAGGTCGTAATAGATGCCGGGGCATCAACAGTCAACATACCGGATACGGTTGGTTACAGTATTCCGAGTGAATTCGGTGCAATGATAAAAACCATTTACGAGAGAGTAAAAAACATTAAGAAGGCTGTGATTTCGGTTCATTGTCATAATGACCTTGGACTTGCTGCGGCTAACTCACTGTCTGCGGTGCTTAATGGCGCTGGACAGATTGAATGCACTGTTAACGGTATAGGTGAGCGTGCTGGTAACTGTTCAATGGAAGAGGTTGTTATGGCTCTCAGGACAAGGCGTGATGTTTTTAATGCAGATACGAATATTCATACTGAAGAAATAATGCGAAGCAGCAGGCTTGTTACAAAGATAACAGGCATATCAGTTCAACCGAACAAGGCTATTGTCGGTGACAATGCCTTTGCGCATGAGTCAGGGATACATCAGGATGGTCTTTTAAAGGAAAAATCTACCTATGAAATCATAAAGCCTGAAACCATAGGGCTTCACAAGACAAAATTTGTTCTGGGTAAACATTCGGGAAGACATGCTTTTAGAATGAGGCTTGATGAACTTGGTTACAAAGTAAGCGACGATGAGCTGAATAGTGCATTTGAGCGGTTTAAGAAACTTGCTGACCGGAAAAAGGATATATTTGATGAAGATATTGAGGCCCTGGTTTCTGAAGAGGTGGCAAGAATACCTGAGACTTACAGCCTTATAGATCTGAGTATTGTGGCTGGTCTTAACCGGGAACCTACTGCAACGGTTAAACTCAAGGCTGGCGATGAACTTATGGAGAAAACAGAGCATGGCGACGGTCCTGTTGATGCAGTATACAGGGCAATTGCCTCAATAACAGGTACAAAGAGCAACCTGCTTAAATTTGAGGTCAAGGGTATAACGGGCGGTACAGATGCGCTGGGCGAGGTTATGGTATCACTTGAAGAAGACGGCAGGTCTGTAAGAGGGAGTGGTGCTGACACTGATATTATCATCGCCTCTGCAAAAGCCTACATAAACGCTCTGAATAAACTTGCGGTGAGAAAGAAGTAATTTGAAATAGTTTAAAATTTTTTAGAATTGTTTAAAAATTAAGCTGAAGATTAGAATACCGGGTAAAAATACATGTATGTAATGATTTTGAAAGTGTCTTAATTAAAATATTTATTTACCCCGTTAGAGAAAGGCACCGACAAAATCGGTGGTAATTACCTTATGAGGCTGACGGTTGTTTAATGCCACCGTCAGCGCATCTACCGTTAGAGAGAATTCTCTAACGGGGTTTACTGTTTGAGATATTACTGAAAGCACCTGGAAAACCAATGACAATCACAGAGAAAATTCTTGCAGCACACTTGTCTGATCGGCAGACAGGTGCAGGTAAAAAAGTAGTATCAGCCGGAGAGTTAATAAACGCAAAAGTTGACCTTGTTCTTGCCAATGATATAACTGCACCTATAGCAATCAAAGAGTTTCAAAGAATCGGCGCGAAAGATGTGTTTGATAAAGACAGGATTGCCTTTATACCAGATCATTTTACCCCCCAGAAGGATATCAAGGCGGCTGAACAGTGCAGGATGCTCAGAGACTTTTCAAAGGAATATAACCTGAGTCTTTACTTTGACGTTGGGAGAATGGGGATTGAACATGCGTTTCTCCCTGAAGAAGGGCTTGTTGTTCCTGGAGATTTAATTATTGGCGCTGACAGCCATACCTGTACATACGGTGCAATTGGAGCATTTTCTACGGGTGTGGGTTCTACTGATGTGGCAGCAGCAATGGCTACAGGAGAATGCTGGTTTAAAGTTCCTGAATCCATGAAATTCATATACTATGGAAAACTGAACAGATGGGTTGGGGGAAAGGATCTGATACTTCATACAATCGGAGATATCGGAGTTGACGGCGCGCTCTACCGGGCAATGGAGTTTGAGGGCGATATAATCAGATCACTTCCGATGCATGCGAGGCTCACGATGTGCAATATGGCGATAGAGGCAGGAGGCAAGAGCGGTATTATCGTGCCTGATGAGATAACCGGGCAATATGTTAAAGACAGGGCAAAAAGAGAGTATAAGTTTTATTATTCTGACAGGGATGCTGATTATGCAGAGATAAAAGAATATGACTGTTCAAAGATACCCCCTACTGTAGCATGTCCGTCACTGCCGTCCAATACAAAACCCGCTGCAGAGCTTTTTGGCATTACCCTTGACCAGGTTGTTATTGGTTCCTGCACAAACGGAAGGATTGAGGATTTGAGGGAAGCTGCCCAGGTTTTAAAGGGGAAGAAAATCAATCCTAATATCAGGATGATTGTTATTCCTGCTACTCAAAAGGTTTACATGGAGGCTGTTCAGGAAGGATTGGTAGAGATATTTGTTAAGGCCGAAGCTGTTGTGTCAACACCGACATGCGGCCCGTGCCTTGGCGGTCATATGGGTGTCCTTGCAAAAGGTGAGAAAGCAATCGCAACAACAAACAGAAATTTTGTAGGGAGAATGGGTCACCCTGAAAGCGAGGTCTATCTTTCAAACCCTGCAGTTGCAGCTGCGTCAGCTGT